>DASQWG010000154.1:0-2594 GCA_035640375.1 Actinomycetota bacterium | reverse complement strand
AGTCCTCGGGGAAGTCCCACGGGTCCCTGGTCAGGCCGCGGAGCTTCGGCCGGGGATCGGGCGGCCGGGGCCTGCGTGAGAAGTCGAAGACGTGCTCGAAGTTGTGGACCTTCTCGTACCGCTCGGTCAGGTACGGCAGATCCCAGTTGTCGGCGATGAACCGCAGCGGGCCCACGAAGTCGGAGACGTCGCGGTCGATGAAGCCGCGTCGGGCGTACGGCGAGATGACCAGCATCGGCACCCGGAACCCCACGTCGATGTGGTCCAGCTTGGGCGGCATCACGTGGTCGTAGAATCCGCCCCACTCATCCCACGTGATGAAGATCGCCACGGAGTCCCACATGTCGCTGCGCATGATGCCGTTGACGACGTCGGTCACCCAGTTGTGCGCGTGCCCGGTGGAATACGGCGGGTGGTCGGACAGCTGGAAGCGCGGCGTGACCCACGACACCGAGGGGAGGCGGTTCGTCTCGATGTCCTCGAGGATGCGGTCCACCGGAGCGTCGAGGACGTGCTTGTCCCACAGGTCGGTGCCGTACACGTTCTCGAACGCCGAGTACGCCTGCCAGATGTACCCGGGCTGGTGGGGGGAGGCCGCGTACGAGGCCCAGTCGATGCCCCGGTCGCTGAGCAGTTCGCCGACGGTGGGCATCGTGAAGCACAGATCCCGCTTGGTGACGAGCCCCTTCTCGTCCTGGGCCAGCACGTACACGTCGTCGCCCCACGCGTCGCAGCCCCACGACTTGTACTGCCGGTCGCCCTCTCGGAGCACCCGGATGTTCTCCGGGTTGTCGAGGGTCCCTCCGCCGGAGCCCGAGACCCAGTAGAGGTGGTTGGGGAACGAGGGCCCGAGCTGTGAGGCGAAGAAGTTGTCGCAGACCACGTACTCCCGGGCCCAGTGGTAGTAGTTCGGGATGTCCTGCTCGGAGAACTGCGAATACGCGTAGATCGGACCGAACGCCCCGATGGCGAAGCCGTCCAGCGCGCCGCCGGCGAAGCCCTTCAGCGCCGCGGCATGATCATGAGGAAGATCGCCTGGGAGCCAGTCCGGGCAGTCGATCAACGGTTGCTCGCGCCCGAACGACACGCCCACCGTGGCCCCGTCGACGCCGGGGAACCTGCCGAACAGGTTGTCGAACGACCGGTTCTCCAGCATCAGATAGACGACCCGCTTGATCGGCCACCGCGTGTCGACGTCCTCCGGGCCGACACCCTGGCGTTGCCGCGGTCGGGTGACCGCTCCCCCTGGGGGTGTGCACGAGGCCACCAGGAGGCCCGTGGCCGCTTTGGCGGACAGCGACAGGAACTCGCGTCGGTCGATGGGGAGGCCAGGCATCGGTGGACTATCCTAAGCGAGCCGGTGACCGTTCGACGCTCCTTGATTCTCCTCGCCGTGGTCCTTGCCGCGTGCACCGGCGACGAGCCATCGCCGCGAGCCACGCCGCCGCTCGCCGTGAGCGAGGCTCCCGCAGAGGGCACCCCGCCGCCGGCTCTCGGCCGGGAGCTGGTGGGGGAGTGTCTCAACGGCTACACGGACCTGGCGCCCGAGGATCCGCTGCGAGACGAGGCCCTCCGCGTGCTCAGCAAGGCCACGGGGATCCCCCCGGGGCGGTTCGACGTCGTCGACATGCGGTACTTCGAGGGCCCCGAGTCGCCCCCGTCGGAGCGCGAGTACCTCCTGAACGTCCGTCGGTGGTACGTGAAGGCGACGGTGCGGAGCGACGAGTCGTTCGCCGGGCGGTTCCTGATCGAGAAGCGCTCCTTCGGGGCCGGGGTGGCGGCGGTGGCGCCCTTCGACACCGAGGGGATCCGCTCGCCGGACTGGGTGGGGTTCCAGCTGGTCGAGGGGTCGGAGCCTCAGGCCTATCCGGGGCTACCAGG
Organism: Actinomycetota bacterium; assembly: GCA_035640375.1. Taxonomy (GTDB): domain Bacteria; phylum Actinomycetota; class UBA4738; order UBA4738; family CALAEC01; genus CALAEC01. The sequence continues at coordinate 713 of DASQWG010000154.1, read as the reverse complement.
GGAGTGGGCCGGCGAGCCCTACGACTTCGTGACGGGGCGGGACCCGGAGACTCGGGAGGAGGTCTTCGGCTTCCCCGGCCTGCCGGTCGAAGTGGCGGGCTGCCTCGAGGGCACCTGACCCTCCCTTGACGCCGGGGAACGCGCCGACGTAGCCTTTCCGAACGTACGTTCGATTTCCCGGGAGGACTCCGTGGACGGGTTCGTCCATCTCCACTGTCGGTCGGCGTTCTCGCTGAAGGACGGGGCGTACCTGCCCGAGGCCCTGGCGGTCCGTGCCGCCGAGCTCGGCATGCCCGCGGTGGCCCTGACCGACGCCGACACGCTCCTCGGTGCTGTCCGGTTCGTCGACGCATGCGCCCAGGTCGGGGTGAAGCCGATCCTCGGGGCCCGCCTGACTCTGGGGCCGGCGGGACCAGGGCGGGCTGCTCGGACGCCGTTCAGGCCCGCGACCGGTGAGTCGCACGCGGTGTCCGTTCAAGAAGTCGGATCCATGTCAACGGTCCGTGCGCCTCGACGACGCCCGCCCCGGCCCACGCCGGCCTCTGCTTCCCCCGCAGTGCACCCGCGCTCGCCTTCGCTGGAGGACCCCCGCCTCCGCGTCGGCCTGCCGCCGCACCACGTCGTGCTCCTGGCCAGGGACGCGGTGGGGTACGCCAACCTGTGCCGGCTGATCACACAGGCACACATGTCCGGAGAGCGGGGGGAGCCGTCGC
>DASQWG010000153.1:0-6487 GCA_035640375.1 Actinomycetota bacterium | reverse complement strand
GGGGACCGGCCGGTCTCCGACGCCGACGACCTCCACGCCGCCCTCGACGAGGCCGGTCCCACCGGGACGGTGACGCTCACCGTGGTCCGCGGCGAGGAGGAGCGTGAGGTGGCCGTCCGCCTGTCCCCCGCCGAGTCCACTTCGCGGGAGGAAGCCTGAGGCGTGTGACGGACGTCACACCAACGCCGGTGACCGACATCACGCGGGTTCGGGTGACCCCTGACACAGACCGGGTCCAGGCTGGTGGCGCACACTCCCGCCCGACATGGATGCCCATACGGGCCGGGTGACGAAGGGGGTGAATCGGATGGCGGAGAAGAAGATCTCCCCGAAGAAGCGGGGATCGGGCTCCTCCTCCTCGAGCAAGACGGCGGCCACGCGCGTGACGAAGCGGGTCGCCGCCCGCAAGTCGGCGCGCAAGTCCGCGAGGAAGAGCACCAGGAAGAGCGCCCGGCGGATCTAACCGGCGCACCTGCGAGACGGGCCCGTCTCCACGGGCCCGTTCCGCGTTTCCGGAGGTGGTTCGGTCCCTGACACCTCCGTTACGCTTCGGTCATGGTCGCCGCGAGAGGGACCCGACTTGCAGGTGGGAGCAGGACGGCGCTCGAGCGAGCCCTGGGGAGCACACCGCTCCTCAGCAAGGTCCCGGCCGTGGCGGTCCGGGCCCTCGCTGAGCAGGGCACGGTCCGCGAGTACCGCCGAGGCACCTACCTTTTCCACCAGCACGACGACGCCCCCAGCGTGTACTTCCTGTGGCGCGGACGGGTGGAGATCAGCTCGACGTCGGTGACCGGACACCGCCAGCTCCACACCGCCCTCGAACCGCCCCAGTTCTTCGGCGAGCTCGGCGTGCTGGGTGAGATGCCGCGAACGGCCACGGCGGTGGCGCTCGAGGACACGGCCGTCTGCGTGATCCCGGGTGAGGCGTTCGTTCGGTTGCTGGCGGAGCGCCCCGAGGCATCCCGGGCCCTCCTCCGGGCCCTGGCCCGACAGATCGCGGAGCATGAAGCCCTCGTCGAGGACCTGCTGTTCCTCGATCTCAAGGGCCGGGTGGCCAAACGGCTGATCGGCCTGTGCACACCGAGCTTCGACCAGCTGCCCGAGGACGGCTCGGTGGTTCCTTCGGTGGTGACCCACGCCGACCTGGCGGCCCTGGCCGGCGGGAGCCGCGAGAACGTCACCCGCATCCTCTCCGAGCTGCAGCGGCGGCGATTCCTGAAGCGCGACGGCCGCCGGTACGTCCTGACCAACGTGCAGGGCCTCCGCCGGCTGGCCGGGCTCTAGCCGCGCTACGCTGTCCACGTGCGCGTCGCGCTCGGTCAGCTGAACCTCACGGTCGGTGACCTCGACGGGAACGTCGAGAAGCTGGCCGCGTGGGCCCGCGAGGCTGCCGGCCACGGCGCGGACCTGGTCGCCCTCCCCGAGCTGGCCGTCACCGGCTACCCGCCGGAGGATCTGGTGCTGCGGCCAACGTTCGTGGAGGCGAACCTCGAGGCGGTCGCCGAGCTCGCCGCGCGGACCGAGGCGGACTGCGCGGTCCTGGTCGGCTTCGTCGACCGGACCGAACGCGGCCTCCACAACGCGGCCGCGCTCCTCCGCGACGGAACCGTCGCCGCCCGATACCACAAGCACCAGCTCCCCAACTATGGGGTGTTCGACGAGAAGCGATACTTCGTCCCGGGCGAGACCGGGTGCCGGCTGCGCGTGGCCGACGCCACGCTCGGCATCTCGGTGTGCGAGGACGCCTGGTGGCCCGACGCCCCCTTCGACGAGTACGCCGGCCGGGTCCAGGTCATCCCGAACATCAACGGCTCGCCGTACCACCGGCGGAAGACCCACGAGCGGCTGGAGATCTGCGCGGCTCGGGCCCGGCAGACCGGCGCCTGGATCGTGTACGTCAACCTGGTCGGCGGCCAGGACGAGCTCGTCTTCGACGGCGGTTCCATGGTGGTGTCCCCGGATGGTGAGCTCGCCTGGCACGCTCCCGCCTTCGAGGAGGACCTTCTGGTCGTGGACATCCCCGGGACCGAGGAGCGGGAGGGAACGCCCCCGCTCCCCGACCCGACTCGGGAGCCGTGGCCGACCGGGCCGGAGGAGGTGTATCGCGCCCTGGCCCTCGGGCTCGGGGACTACGTGCGGAAGAACGGGTTCCACGAGGTCGTGGTGGGCCTGTCGGGCGGGATCGACTCGTCGATGACGGCGACGCTGGCGGCCGACGCCATCGACCCCGGATCCGTTCGGGCCCTGGCCATGCCCTCCCCGTACTCGTCCCCGGAGAGCGTCGAGGACGCCCGTGAGGTGGCCGACCGGCTGGGGATCCGCCTCGACGAGATCCCGATCGACGCCGTGTTCGCGTCGTACCGTCAGGCGCTGGACGATGCGCTGGGCGGCAGGGCGCCGGAGGTGACCGAGGAGAACCTCCAGGCTCGCATCCGGGGCAACTACCTGATGGCCGTGTCGAACGCGTTCGGTTCGATGGTCCTGGCCACGGGGAACAAGAGCGAGCTGGCCGTGGGCTACTCCACGCTGTACGGCGATCTGGCCGGCGGGTTCGCGCCGCTCAAGGACGTTCCCAAGACCCTCGTCTACGAGCTGGCCCGCTGGAGGAACAAGCAAACCGATCCCCCGCCGATCCCCGACCGCGTGCTGGAGAAGGCTCCGTCCGCCGAGCTCCGGCCCGGTCAGCTCGACACCGACTCACTCCCGCCGTACGACGTGCTCGACCCGATCATGGAGGGCTACGTCGAGGACGACCGAGCGCCCGAGGACCTGATCGAGGAAGGCTTCGACCCCGCCCTGGTCCGCCGGGTGGTGGAGATGATCGACCGGGCCGAGTACAAGCGCCGCCAGGCGCCCCCCGGCGTCAAGATCACGCCGAAGGCCTTCGGCCGGGACCGCCGGATGCCGATCACGAACGCCTACCGGGGGCGTCCGCTCAGCCCTCGCGCGAGCACACCACCTCGGCCCGAGCCGGCACCCCCGGAAGGTCGCTGACCGGGAAGTCGAACGGCGGGGAGAGGCTTCGGTCGCCCCGGCCGACGTGGAGGCCGAACCCGCGTTCCCGGAGCACCCTGCCATCCCGCGCGAGCAGACGCGCCGTGCACGGCTGCACCTGGATCGGCGGGTCGCCGACCGCGGACCATGCCGCGTCGAAGATCACGCGCCACACGGCCGTGCCGTCCCCGGCGTCCGTCCTGATCAACCGAACGTTGGCGGACTCGTAACCCCGCCGGCCGTCGATCACGCCCCACCCCAACCCCACCAGCAGGGTCGCGGCGAGGAGGCCGAGCGCGGCCCGACCGAGCCACGAGACAAGCATTGGCCGAGGATAGTCCTCGGGCGGCCATGGGGCGTGGGACAATCGCTTGGGGCGTTAGCTCAGCCTGGTCAGAGCAGTGGGCTTTTAACCCATGTGTCGGGGGTTCGAATCCCTCACGCCCCACCAGCGGAAATGCGCCTCCGACGGAATCGCGCTGATGGTGGCCTCCAGCGACATGGTGCGTTAGGCGTCGTTAGACGACGTTCCACGCCGTTGAAAGCGCGTCACGGAATCGAGCGCGTCGCCCTCGCTAGATGAAAGACAGGAGATCCTCGACGAGTGCTCTCCTTTCGTATCGTTGCGAGGGCCTGGCGAAGGGTGGGAGTCGTCACCGCGCCGCCCACTCGATCTTCAGGCCCGCGAAAACGAAAATGGGGTTTCTCATTCGCTCGTTGAGCAGTAGGGCGCCGCGAAGACCTTGATCTGGAGGTCACCCAGAGGCGGGCGGCTTTTGGCCGGCGGGTAGGATTGAGCTCGGGATTGTCCATGCGTGCCTTGCCGACCGGAACGGTCACGTTCCTGTTCACCGATATCGAGGGATCCACGCGCCTGCTCGAGAAGCTCGGGTCCGCATATCGGGCCGTGCAAGAGGAACAGTTCCGGCTGATGCGCGCCGCCATCGCCGAAGGGGAAGGTACCGAGATCCACACCGAGGGCGACGCCTTCTTCGTGGTCTTCCACACCGCTCCCCAGGCAGTCCGGGCAGCCGTCGCCGCCCAGCGCTCCCTGGCCTCCCACGACTGGCCGCACGGCCAACCCCTTCGCGTGCGCATGGGGCTCCATACCGGGGAGGGCATCCTGGGGGGCGACGACTACCTGGGCATCGACGTCAACCGGGCCGCGCGCATCGCCGCGGCAGGGCATGGCGGGCAGGTTCTCCTCTCCGAGGCCACCCGGGCCCTGGCCCAGGCCTCCCTCCCCCCCGGGGTCACCCTGCGGGACGTGGGCACCCACCGCCTCAAGGACCTGGCCCGGCCCGAGCGCCTGTACCAACTTGTCATCGAGGGGCTCCCGGCCGAGTTCCCCGCGCTCAAGACCCTGGACGCCCGGCCGAACAACCTGCCCCCCCAGCTCACCTCGTTCGTGGGGCGGGAGGAGGCCATCGCATCCGTCGAGGACCTCCTGGCCGAGTCCCGGCTCCTCACCCTCACCGGCCCCGGGGGCACCGGGAAGACCCGGCTGGCCCTCCAGGTGGCCGCCGAGGTCCTGGCCGACTTCGCCGACGGGGCCTTCTTCGTGGACCTCCAGGCCATCACCGATCCCGCGGTGGTCCCCTCGGAGATCGCCACCGCCCTCGGGGTGGCCGAGGACCCCGGCCGGCCCATCCTCGACTCCCTGAAGGACCACCTCCGCGACCGGGAGCTGCTGCTGGTCCTGGACAACCTCGAGCAGGTCCTCGGCGCGGCGCCGGCCGTGCTCGAGCTGGTCGAGGCCGCCCCGAAGCTGAAGGTCCTGGTCACCAGCCGGGCACCGCTGCACCTGTACGGGGAGCGGGAGGTCCCGGTGCCCCCGCTGCTCCTCCCCGACCCCGCCCACCTGCCGGACCTCACCTCGCTGTCGCAGTACGAGGCCGTGGCCCTGTTCATCGAGCGGGCCGCGGCGGTGCGGCCGGACTTCGCGGTGACGAACGAGAACGCCCCGGCGGTGGCCGAGCTGTGCGTGCGGCTGGACGGCCTGCCGCTCGCCATCGAGCTGGCCGCCAGCCGGGTGAAGCTCCTGTCGCCCCAGGCCATCCTGGCCCGCCTGGAGCAGCGCCTCCCGCTGCTGGCCGCCACGGCCCGCAACCTGCCGGAGCGCCAGCGCACCCTGCGGGGGGCCATCGACTGGAGCTACGACCTGCTGGACGAGCCCGAGCGCCGGCTGCTGGCCCGGCTGTCGGTGTTCGCCGGCGGGGCCACCCTGGAGGCGGTGGAGGCCGTGGCGGGCGCCGGCGGCGAGCTCGACGTCCTGGAGGGGCTGGGCTCGCTGGTCGACAACAGCCTGCTGCGCCGGACCGAGACGGCCGAGGGCGAGGTTCGGTTCGGGATGCTGGAGACCATCAAGGAGTACGCCGAGGACCGCCTGGCCGAGTCGTTCGACGCCGACGAGACGGGTCGGCGCCACGGCGGGTTCTTCGTGGCCTTCGCCGAGGAGGCCGAACCCCACCTGACGACCGCAGAGCAGGTCACCTGGTTGGATCGCTGCGAGCGGGAGCACGACAACATCAGGGCCGCGCTGCGGCGAGCCCTGGAGGAGGGGGACGCCGAGACCGGGCTGCGGATCGTGTCTGTACTGTGGCGGTTCTGGCAGCAGCGCGGCCACCTGCGCGAGGGCCTGCAGTGGGCCGAGGCGGTCCTGGCTCTGCCGGCGGACCGGCCCACCCCGGCCCGGGCCCGGGCCCATTCGGCGGCCGGCGGCCTGGCCTACTGGCTGAGCGACATGGAGAGCACCAATCGCCACTACCAGGCGGGAGCGGCCATGGCCCGGGGCCTGGGAGACCCCCGGCTGGTCATGGAGGCCACCTACAACATGGCGTTCATGCCCCTTCTCCGGGAGGACGACCCCGAAGGGTCCCGTCCGCTGTTCGAGGAGGCCCTCGCGATCGCCCGGGAGCTCGACGAGCCGGCCTGGATCATCCCGATCATGGGGGACCTGGCCTACGCGGACATCATCACCGGCAACTACGACGAGGCCGTCCGCCTGCTGGAACAGACCATCGAGATGGCCCGGGAGCGGGGGCAGCGGTTCCGGCTGGCCGACGACCTGACCACGCTGGGCCACGCCCTCACTCTGGCCGGCAACCACCGAGAGGCTCGGAGGGCCCTTCGCGAGGGGCTCGAGCTTGTGATCGAGGACCAGAACCTCCCGGTCATGGTCACCAGCCTGTTCTTCATCGCCGTGCTGGCCGGCGCCGAGGGCCGCCACGAGCGGGCGGCCCGACTGTGGGCCGCCGGCGAGGCCCTTCGCGAGAGCGTCGGCGGAGCGCCCGCGGATGTGATGAGGATGTACGATCCGGTGAAGGTCGCGCGGGAGGCCATCGGCGACGAGGCCGTGGACCGGGCCGTGGCCGAGGGGCGAGCCATGGACCTCGACAAGGCCGTGGCGTACGCCATGGAGGAGCCCTCGGCGACTCCGACGTCCTGAGCTACCCTAGGTTGCAGCGAGCCAGACCGCGCCTTCGGTATCTCA
>DASQWG010000152.1:0-2052 GCA_035640375.1 Actinomycetota bacterium | reverse complement strand
TTGGTCCCGGCTCTTTAACGAGGACTCCGGGGACCTCGGCCCGCTTCCCCCGAGCGGCGAACCACCCGAGTCGAAGCCAGGTCACCCCCTATGCGGTTGTGTCTCCAGTATACGAGGCTTCGGCCGGCTCGCCCTCGGGCGGCTGGGCGAACCGGTAGCGGTCCTTCCCGGCCGACTTGGCCGCGTACATGGCGTGCCCCGCCTCGCGGAGCAGGGCCTCGGGATCGGCCTCCGGCCGGTCGGCCACGGCGATGCCGATGGTGGCGCTGAGCTGGATCTCGTGCCCCTCGACCCGGAACGGCCGGCTCAGCCATTCCAGGATCCGCTCGGCCACCCACGCCGTGCCTCGCGGCCCGCCGGCGTCCTCGCACACCACCGCGAAGTCGTCGCCGCCGAGGCGGGCCACGGTGTCCGTCGCTCTCACGATCTCTCGGACCCGACCTCCGGCCGCCACGAGGAGGCGGTCGCCCAACGCTCCGCCGAGCGCGCCGTTGACCTCGTCGAAGCCGTCCAGGTCGACGCAGAGCACCGACACCGTCGACCGGCGGCGCTTCAGTCGACCCAGGGCGGCCTTCAGATGGTCGAGGAAGAGCGCCCGGTTCGCCAGGCCGGTCAACGGGTCGTGGAGCCCCTGCCGTGACCTGACCTCGTCGACCGAGGCCCTGCCCAGGGCGACGGCGATCACGCCCGCCAGCAGCTCGACCGCCCTGAACCGGCCGGGATCGAACGCGTCGGACCGGTCCGACACCACCTTCAGCACGCCGCGCCCCTGGCTCGTCCTGATCGGAGCGGCGACAAGCGATCGGGCGCCCAGTCGGCGGCAGGCTTCGGGGTCGACACGGGCATCGGATCTGGTCTCGCGCCACAGCTGAGTCCGCCCTGTGGCCATGGCCTCGGCGGAGAGGCTGCCGCTGAGAGCCGGACGCTCCCCCACGCTCCGGCTCAGGGTTCCGGTCGCCGCCCGGATCTCCATCTCGTCGCCGTGGATCAGCTCCACCCGGGCTCCTCGTGCCCCGGTGAGCTCCACCGCCCGGAACAGGGCCAGTCGCATGACCTGGTCGAGGCCCAGGCCGGTGGCGGCGACCTCCTGGTGGACGGCGATGATCGCCTCGAGCACATCGGGGGAGGGCGAGACGCCCCGATCGACGGTGGACATCCTCGAACGAAATTATCGGGGCCGGCCGTCGGGAACTTGATCAGATCCGTCGTCGACGAGCCACCGCGCGCTCCATCTCGCGCCGGTGCTCCCGGTCGGCGATGGCCTGTCGCTTCTCGTGCCGGGCCTTCCCCCGCCCTACCCCGAGCTGCAGCTTGGCCAGGCCGTGACGGAAGTAGAGTCGAAGGGGAATGAGGGTCAGCCCCCGCTCCTGGGTTCGACCCACCAACCGGTCGATCTCCCGGCGATGAAGGAGCAACTTCCGCGACCTGCGCGGATCGTACGACCCGGCGGTCGAGTGGGAATAGGGCGGGATGTGGAGGCTCTCCAGCCACACCTCCCCGTCCGTGACCCGGGCGTAGGCCTCGGCCAGCGAGGCCCGTCCCGCCCGGAGCGACTTGACCTCCGATCCGGTGAGGACCATGCCGGCCTCGAACGTCTCTTCGATATGGTAGTCGTGCCGAGCGCGTCGGTTCGTGGCGACGGCCTTCTCGCCGGGGCCCATGAGCCGGCGCTCAGGTGAGGTACGGAACCGGGTCGACCGGTTCGCCGTTGACGCGCACCTCGAAATGGAGATGGCATCCGGTGGAGAGACCGGTCGTCCCGACCAGGCCGATCTGCTGGCCGCGGCCGACGGACTGTCCCGACGACACGCCCAACGAGGACTGGTGCCCGTACAACGTGGACAGGCCGTCCCCGTGGTCGATCACCGTGGCGTTTCCGTACCCGCCGTTGTATCCGGCGGAGATGACCGTGCCGTCCTCGGCGGCCCAGATCGGCTGCCCGCATGCGCCGTCGATGTCCACGCCAGCGTGGAATCGGGTGGTGCCGTAGACCGGGTGGGTGCGGTAGCCGAAGCCGGAGACGATCGGTCCATCGGTCGGCCAGAACAGCTC
>DASQWG010000151.1:0-8431 GCA_035640375.1 Actinomycetota bacterium | reverse complement strand
GGGGGCACGTCATCCTCGAGGGTGTCCCCGGCACCGCCAAGACGCTCCTGGCGAAGTCGTTCGCGGCAGCGCTCGACCTGACCTTCCGCCGGGTCCAGTTCACCCCGGACCTCATGCCGTCGGACGTCACCGGCAACGTGGTGTACGAGAGCGGCGACTTCCGGTTCCGACCCGGGCCGGTCTTCTCCAACGTGCTGCTGGCCGACGAGCTCAACCGGACCCCGCCGAAGACCCAGGCCTCGCTCCTCGAGGCGATGGAGGAGCGGCAGGTCTCGGTCGAGGGCGAGACCCACCCCCTCCCGGACCCGTTCATCGTGCTGGCCACCGAGAACCCCGTCGAGTACGAGGGCACGTACCCGCTGCCCGAGGCCCAGGTCGACCGGTTCCTGCTGAAGGTGGAGATCCCGTATCCGGCGGCTGAAGCCGAGCGGGCGGTGCTCCGGATGCACGACCAGGGGACCGACCCGCACGACCTGGATGCCCTCGGGGTGACCGCGGTGGCCGGGCCGGCCGACCTGGCGGAGGGGCGGCGGGCGGTGGTCGCCGTTCGAGTGTCGGACGAGCTGATCGGCTACGTGGTGGAGCTCGCCGCCGCCACCCGCCGCTCCCCGTCGCTCTCGCTGGGGGTCAGCCCCCGCGGCTCGGCCATGCTGGTGTGGGTGGCCAAGGCCACGGCCTGGCTGGACGGGCGGGACTTCACCACCCCCGATGACGTCAAGGCCGCGCTCCCGGCCACGTGGCGTCACCGGGTGGTCCTCCGCCCCGAAGTGGAGATCGAGGGAGGACGGGCGGATCGCGTCCTGGACGGCGTGGTCGAGCGGGTCCCGGTCCCCCGGTAGTGTTCGTCACCGGACGCCTGGCGATCCTGGTGGCCCTGAGCGCCGCGGCGGCGCTCCTGATGCCGGAGCGTGCCCTGGTGGCCGTCGGTGTTGTCGACCTGATCATCCTGGGAGCGGGGGCGTTCGACGTGGCGGCCGCGTCGTCGCCGCGCTCGCTCCCGACGCAGCGGCGGCATCCCCCCGTCGCGGCCGTCGACGGGGAGGTCGAGGTCAGGCTGGTCCTGCGGAACCCGGCCCGGCGACCGGTTCGCGTTGCCGTGCGCGACGCCGTGGCGCCGTCGCTGCGGCCTGATCCCCGGCGCCCCTCGATCGTGCTGATGCCGGGGTTGGGTGAGATCGCCTACCGGCTCCGGCCGGACCGACGAGGGCTGTTCACGCTCGGCCCGGTCACGGTGCGAACCTGGGGGCCGCTCGGCCTGGCGGGGCGCCAGGGCACCACCGACCTCCGTACCACGCTGAAGGTCTATCCGAACCTGCGCGGGCGACAGCAGGTCGAGGGGCGACTGCGCCGGAGCCGGCTCCTGGAAGCCGGCACGCGCTCGGCCCGGATCCGAGGAGGCGGCCTGGAGTTCGAGGCCCTCCGCGAGTACCACCCCGACGATGAGTTCCGACGGATCAACTGGGTGGCCACGGCGCGAGCGGGGAAGCCGATCTCGAACGTCTACCGCGAGGAGCGCCACCAGCAGGTCCTGATGCTCCTCGACGCCGGACGAACCATGGCCGGAACGATCGGCGGCGCCCCCAGGTTCGAACATGCCCTCGACGCCGCCGTGGCCCTGGCCACCCTGGCGGTGGAGATCGGCGATCGGGTCGGCACGTTCGTGTTCGATCGTGGCCCCCGCGCCTCGGTGCCGCCGCGGGCGGACCGGGCCCAGCCGGGTCGTATCGTCGACGCCCTGTTCCGGGTCGAGCCGGCCGTGGTGTCCTCCGACCTCCTCGGTTCGGTGAGCGGCGTCCTGGCCCGGCACCGGCGGCGGGCGCTCCTGGTGCTGTTCACCGATCTCGCCGACGAGGGCTCGGCGGAGCCGCTGCTCCGGGCGGTCCCGGTGCTGGCCAGGCATCACGTGGTCCTGGTGGCGCAGGTGACCGACCCGGAGGTGGTTCGGCTGTCCCGCCTGGACCCGGCCTCCGCCCACCAGGCCTTCGTCAAGGCCTCGGCCGCCGCCACGGAGAACCGACGCGAGCAGGTGGCCGCGGCGCTGAGCCGGGCCGGCGTGCAGGTCGTGGACCGACCTCCCGGCGAGCTGGCCCTGGCCCTGGCCGACGCCTACCTGCGGATCAAGGCCTACGGCCGGCTGTAACGGGCCGGCGGGCCGGCCATGCCAGGAACACGAGGTAGGCCAGCCATACCAGGCCCCCCACGGCCAGCTGTACCGGTGCGGGAACGGCGCTCCCGCTCAGGAAGCCCTCGATGAATCCCGCCAGGATGAACGCCGGGACCACGCCGGCCACCACGATCACGGCGCCGCGGGCCTCCTCGGCCAGAGCGGCGCCACGACGACGGTCGCCGGGAGCGACCAGGGCCCAGCCGATCCGGAGGCCGGCCCCGCAGGCGATGAAGATCGCCGTGAGCTCGAGGAGGCCGTGCGGGAGGACGACCGACCAGAACCAGCCCGCCTCGCCGAAGGCGTGGTACGCGCCGGCGATGATGCCGATGTGCAGGGCGTTGAACAGGAGGACCAGGACCGTGAGGACCCCGAACGTGATCCCGGCTGCGAACCCGAGGATGGCGACCTGGATGTTGTTGAGCAGGATCGCCGTCGACAGCGCCCCCGCCCCGATCCCGAAATCGGCTCGCTCACCGGCGACCTCGCGGATGGAGTCCTCGGCCCAGGGCGGCAGCAGCCCGGCCCGGGCCTCCGGGCTGGTGGCCACCCACAGCAGCGACAGGACCAGGACCGAGACGAACAGTCCGGTGCAGAGCCAGATGAACGGGGCGGTTCGACGGACCTGCGCTCGGTACCGGGTGGTCATCGCCGCGGTGACCTCGGCCAGGCTCCTGGACCGCGTGCCGTAGATGGCGGCCTGGGCTCGGGCCACCACGGCGGTCAGGTAGCCCACCAGCTGTGGGTCCGCGTACCGGGTCTGGGCCTCGGCCAGGTGGCCCGAGACCTTCAGGTACAGGCGGACGGCCGCGTCGACGTCGGCCCCGCTCCGCCGGGCCAGTCCGGCATGACCACCTCCGGTGAGCGACGCCAGGCGGTCCCAGTCCGGGCGATACTTGGTGATGAAGGTGTCGACGTCCACGGGTGGTGAGTCTATGGCCAGCCGCAGCGCGTTCGTCACGCCCGAGGCCGTGGTGCTGGAGCGGGACCTGGCCGGGCTGGGAACGCGGTTCATCGGCGCGCTGGTCGACCTGCTGCTGATGACGGCTGTGTCCCTGGTGGCGTGGGCGGCGACCGCGGGGTCGTCCCCGGACGTGATCGTCATCGTGCTGTCGATCACCTCGTTCGGGCTCCTCTTCGTGTACCCGACCGTGATGGAGCTGGCCACGCGGGGTCGCACCCTCGGCAAGATGGCCGCCCGGACCCGGGTGATCCAGGCGGACGGGCGCCCGGTCACGTTCCTCCCGGTCCTGGTGCGGAACCTCCTGCGGCTGATCGACCTGCTCCCGGGCATGTACGCGGTCGGCGCCATCGCCATCCTGGTCACCAGGCGGGGGCAGCGTCTGGGGGATCTGGCCGCCGGGACCGTGGTCGTCTACGAGGCCGCGGCGCGCCCTCCGGACCTCCTCCCGCTGGCCCCGTCCGATGAGGCCGAACGGGCCCAACGGGCCATGGACGTCGGTGCGCTGTCGGCCGCCGAATACGGCGTGGTGCGGTCGTTCCTGCTCCGGCGGGACGAGCTGGACCCCCCCGCGCGCGCCGCCCTCGCCGCCGACCTCCAGCGGCGGCTCGCCGAGCGTGTGGGGAGCGGCGATCCGGGTGCGCCGCCCGAGGCGTTCCTGGAGGCCATCGCCGCTGCCTACCGCGAACGGTTCGAGGGATGACGAGGATCACGATGTACTCCCGCTCCAGGTGCGGCCTGTGCGACGAGGCGCGCGAGACGATCCTGGCGATCCGGAGCGACATCCCGTTCGAGTACGAGGAGGTCTTCATCGACCGGCGCGATGACCTCGAACGCGCCTACGGCCTTCGGGTGCCGGTTGTGCTGGTCGACGGCCAGGAGGCCTTCGAGATCCAGGTCGACCCGGCCGATCTGCGGGCGGCCCTCCGGCGAGCTTGAGCGATTGAGAAAGCGCGGGTCGGGGCGGTAGAATCGGATTTCTCATGTTCACGAAGTCGCCGTGGTGAGGGCCAGGCCGATCCCCGAGGCCACCGTGGGTCGCCTGCCCCTGTACCTGCGGGCGCTGGTGGAGATGGCCGAGGCGGGCGGGACCACCACCTCGTCGGAGGGCCTCGCCGAGGCCGCCGGGGTCAATTCGGCCAAGGTGCGCAAGGACCTGTCGTACCTCGGTTCCTATGGGACCCGGGGGGTGGGGTACGACGTGGCCTATCTGATCCACCAGGTCCGTCGGGAGCTGGGGCTCACCCAGGACTGGCCGGTGCTGATCGCCGGCGTGGGCAACCTCGGGCGGGCCCTGGCCGACTACCGGGGGTTCGCCGAGCGGGGGTTCCGGGTGGTGGTCCTGATCGACGCCGACCCGGCTCGGGTCGGGGAGGTCGTCGGCGGGGTCGAGGTCCGCCACGTCGACGAGATGTCGGCCCTGGTCCGGGCCCACGGTGTGGCCATCGGCCTGATCTGCACGCCGGCCGCCGCGGCCCAGGAGGTCGCCGATCGCATGGTGGCCGCAGGGGTCCGGTCGATCCTCAACTTCGCCCCGGCGGTGATCACGGTTCCGCCGGAGGTCTCGCTCCGGAAGGTTGATCTCGGCATCGAGCTCCAGATCCTCGGTTTCTACGAGCAGCGGAAGGCGGTCCTGGCCGACGTGAAGCGTGGCCGGGGACGTCAGCTGGCCGAGGTCGCGGAGCCGGCCCGGTAGCCGATGCCGGTCCTCGCGCTGGGTGTGTCCTACCGGCGGGCGCCGGTCGAGCTCCTGGAGCGACTGGCCATCGCCGAGGAGTCCGAGCTCAAGGCATATGGGCGCCTGGAGGGCCTCGAGTCCGTGCGGGAGTCCGCGATCCTCTCGACGTGCAACCGGGTCGAGGTGTATGCCGAGGTGACCCTGTACCACCAGGGCTTCCAGGACCTGAAGCGGTTCCTGTCGGAGGCCACCGACGTGCCCGTCGAGGAGTTCGCCGAGCCCCTGTACTCGCATTACGAGGACGACACCGCCGAGCACCTCTTCTCGGTGGCCGCCGGGCTCGACTCGATGGTCATCGGGGAGCCGCAGATCCTGGCCCAGGTACGGGGGGCATACCGGAGGGCCCAGGCCGAGGGGGCCACCGGGCCGAACCTCGGGCGGCTCTTCCAGCGTGCCGTGCGGGCGGGACGGCGGGCCCGGGAAGAGACCGGCGTGGGGGCCAGCCCGGCCGCGTTCATCGAGGCGGGGGTGGACCTGGCCGAGCGCCACCTGGGCAGGATCCGGGGCACGGAGGCCGTGGTGGTCGGGGCGGGGGAGATGGGCGGGCTGGCGGCCCGGGTCCTTCGCGACCGGGGCGTGGCCAGGGTCACGGTGCTGAGCCGGCGGCCGGCCCGGGCGGAGCGACTGGCCAAGAAGGTCGGCGGCCGGCACGGCGGCCTGGACGCCCTCCCCGAGGCTTTGGAGGCGGCCGAGCTCGTGGTGTCATCCACCCAGGCCACCGCGCCGGTGATCGCAGCCGACGTGGTCAGGCGAGCCGCGGAGCGAAGCCCTCGCCCTCGCTTCCTCCTCGACCTGGCGGTGCCCAGGGACGTCGAGCCGACCGCGGCGGACGTCCCCGGGGTGGCCCTGGCCGACATCGACGACCTCGGCCAGGCCCTCGAGGGCACCGGCGGGGATCCGCGCGAGGAAGTGGCCCGGGCGTGGACCGTCGTACGGGATGAGGCCAGGCGCTTCGCGGTGGACCGGCGGACCGCCCGGCTGGCGCCGCTGATCGAGGCCCTCCATGCCCGGGGCGAGGCCGTGCGAGCCGCGGAGCTCCGCCGGATGGCCGGGCGGCTCGACGGGCTCTCCGAACGAGAGCGAGAGGCGGTGGAAGCGGCCACCCGCCGGATCGTCCGACGCCTGCTGCACGACCCCGTGGTCCGGCTGAAGGATCTGGCCGGACGCGGCGCCGAGGACGGCTCCGCCCGGGCGCTGGCGGAGCTCTTCGGGCTCGAGCCGCCCGGGGACTGACCGGATGCCCCTCCGGATCGGGACCAGAGGGTCGCGCCTCGCCCTGGCCCAGGCCGACGAGGTGGCCGGCCTCCTGCGGGAGCGCGGGCAGGAGATCGAGATCGTGCCGATGACCACGGCCGGGGACCGCGGCGCCTCGCCGGCGTCCTCACCGGCGGGGACCAAGGGGCTGTTCGTGGCCGAGATCACCGACGCGCTGTCGCGGAACGACGTGGACCTGGCCGTCCACTCGGCCAAGGACCTCCCCTCCGAGGACCCGCCGGGGATCGAGGTGGCCGCGGTGCCGCAGCGGAGCCTGCCGTACGACGTGCTGGTGTCCCGGGCGGAGGGGCTGCCTGACCGGCCGGTGGTGGGGACCTCGAGCCTGCGGCGGCGGGCCCAGCTCGTCCGGATGCACCCGGAGGCCGAGGTCCGTGATCTTCGTGGCAATGTCGACACCCGTCTGCGGCGGATGGCCGAGGGTGCGCTCGACGCGCTGGTGCTGGCGGGGGCGGGGCTGTCCCGCCTGGGGTTGTCCCCAGAGCACGTCCGTCCCCTTCCCGTCGACGAGATGGTCCCCGCTCCGGGGCAGGGGGCGCTGGCCATCCAGGCTCGAGTGGACGACGGAGCATGGGAAGCCGCCCGGGCCATCGATCATCCGGCCTCGCGGACCGCCTTCGAGACCGAGCGCCGGGTGGTGGCCCTGCTCGGCGGTGGCTGCCGACTCCCGCTCGGCGCCTACGCCGAGGCTCGTGGCCCTGCCATCCGCTTGCTGGCCGTGGTGGTGCGGCCGGACGGTTCGGACCTCCTTTGGTCGCAGGTCGAGGGCGACGAGCCGGAGCAGGTCGCGGGCGAAGCGGCAGACACGCTCCTGGCTGCAGGGGCGGCCTCGATCCTCGCCGACCTCCGGACGTGAGCGCGCCGCTGACCGGCCGGGTCATCCTGGTCACCCGGCCGAGGGAGCAGGGGGTCTCGCTGGTCACCCGCCTCCGAGAGCTCGGGGCGCAGGCGATCCAGGCCCCTTCGATCGAGCTCGGGCCACCCGAGCCCGGTGGGGACCTCGACGCCGCTATCAAGGGCGTTGGGGCAGGCCGCTACGCGTGGGTGGTGTTCACCAGTGCCGCCGGGGTGGCGGCGTGGGCGAACCGGGCCGAGGCCCTCGGCGTCCGGCATGTCCCTGCTCGCCTCGCCGCTGTGGGCGAAGCCACGGCCTCCGCGCTCCGTGATCGAGTCCGGGACCCCGATCTGGTCCCCGACCGGTTCACCACGGAGGCCCTGGGGCGGGCGTTCCCTCGTGGAGCGGGGGCCGTGCTGCTCCCCCGAGCCGACATCGCCACGGAGGAGCTGGAAGCGGTGCTCCGCCGGAAGGGCTGGGACCCGGTTCGAGTGGACGCCTACGCCGTCAGGCTGGCCGAGTCCCTGCCCGAGGACGCCAGGCGTGCTCTGAAGGAGAGACGGGTCGATGCCGTCACGTTCACCTCACCGTCGACGGTCGAGGGCTTCGTGACGGTGGCCGGGGTGCCGGACGGCCCCCTCGCCGTGTGCATCGGTCCGGTGACCGCCGAGGCCGCCCGGGACGCCGGCCTGCAGGTCGCCGCGGTGGCGGAGCCCCACACGGAGGATGGCCTCGTCGGGGCGGTGGTCCGCGCGCTCGGGCGTCGTTGACAAGGCCGCGACCTCGGTGCTGGTCCCGGCCGGCGAGGTCGGCGAGGGTTCACCTGCGAGGCCGAGCTCAACCTGGCCACCGAACCGTTCGGGTAGCATCGGGGGGATGGCGTTCCCGATCCATCGCCCTCGCCGGCTCCGGCGGACGGCGGCGCTTCGTGACCTCGTCCGCGAGACCGACCTGGCGCCACGGCAGCTGGTGGCCCCCCTGTTCGTCAAGGAGGGGATCGCCGAGCCGGCGCCGATCGGCTCGATGCCAGGGCAGGCCCAGCACACGCTGGAATCGCTCCGCAAGGAGGCCCGGGAGATCTTCGAGCGAGGGGTGCGCGGGTTCGTCCTGTTCGGGGTGCCGTCCCGCAAGGACGCCGAGGGGAGCGAGGCCTGGAACGACCATGGCATCGCCCAGCGGGGGATCGGAGCGCTGCGAGACGAGCTCGGCGATGGAGCCGTGATCATCGCCGACCTGTGCCTCGACGAGTACACCGATCACGGCCACTGCGGGGTGCTCGACGACGACGGCGCCGTCGACAACGACGCCACGCTGGACCGCTACCGGCGCATCGCGGTCTCGCAGGGTCGGGCCGGGGCCGATCTGGTGGCGCCGTCGGGGATGATGGACGGCCAGGTCGCGGAGATCCGGTCGGCGCTCGACGACGAGGGCCTCACCGACACGCCGATCCTCGCCTACAGC
>DASQWG010000150.1:0-2215 GCA_035640375.1 Actinomycetota bacterium | reverse complement strand
TCCTCGCGGTGGCGGCGGCAGCGGCCAGGGCCGGGCTGGCCGGCGTGGTGGTGCCGGAGGCGAACGCCGCCGAAGCCGCGCTGGTGGAGGGGATCGAGGTCGTTGGCGCCCCGTCCCTGTCCCGGGCCGTGGAGTTCCTCCGGGGCACATGGAAACCCCAGCCGATGCAGGTGCGGGCGGAGACCGACGGCGCCGAGACGACCGTGGACTTCGCCGAGGTCCGAGGCCAGGGCCATGCCCGCCGGGCCCTGGAGGTGGCCGCCGCGGGCGGCCACAACGTCCTGCTGGTGGGCCCGCCCGGCGCCGGGAAGACGATGCTGGCTCGCCGCCTGCCGACGATCCTTCCGGTTATGAGCCGGGAGGAGGCGCTCGAGGTCACCCTGCTCCACTCGGTCGCCGGGCTGCTCGGTCCCGGCCGCTCGCTGGTGACGTCCCGGCCCTTCCGCGCTCCGCACCACTCCACATCGGCCTCCGGTCTGCTCGGGGGCGGCTCCACGGTGATCCGCCCGGGCGAGGTGTCGCTGGCCAGCCGGGGCGTGCTGTTCATGGACGAGGTCAACGAGTTCCGGAGGGACGTCCTCGAAGGGCTCCGTCAGCCGCTCGAGGACGGCCGGGTGGTGATCGTCCGGGCCGCCGGCGCCGTGGAGTTCCCGGCCCGGTTCACGCTCGTGGCCGCGGCGAACCCGTGTCCCTGTGGCTTCGACGGCGATCCTCGCCGGCAGTGCCGTTGCCTTCCCCACCGCCTCGAGCTGTACCGACAGCGGCTGTCCGGACCTCTGCTCGACCGCATCGACATCCGGCTCCGGGTGCCCAGGCTCTCGCGGTCGGAGCTGCTGGGCTCCCGGCCCGGCGAGGCGTCGGCGGGGATGCGCGCGCGGGTCGAGGCGGCCCGGGAGCGGCAGCGAGCTCGTCTGGGCGGGCCGCGGTGCAACGCCGACATGTCGGGGGCCGAGGCTCGGCGGACCTCGATGCTTTCGACGGACAGTGAACGGGTCCTGGGAGGAGCCGTGGAACGATACGGCTTGACGGGTCGGGGGTTCGACCGGGCCCTCAAGGTGGCCCGAACCATCGCCGACCTCGACGGCTCGGCCCGGGTCGAGGCGCCTCACCTCGTCGAGGCCCTGGCCTTCCGGGGCCAGAGCGATGCCCCGGTGAGCACCGGTGTCGCCTGAGGCGCGGCCGGCCGTATCGGAGCCCAGCCCGCCCGGCGCCTGGCCAGACGGGTTCGTCAGCGGCCAGGCCGACCGCGACGCCCTCCTGGTCCTGGCGCATCTCGTCACGATGACCCCCGCCGACCGACATCGTCTGGCGTGGCGTGAGGGGACGGCCCGGGCGTGCCTTCACGCCGTCCGAGCCGGTTCCGCGCACGGCGCATCCGAGCGGGATCGGATGGTGGCGGAGCGTGTCCAGCCGAGCAGGGTTCGCGACGCCTTGGCCACGTGCGGGGCCGGGCTGGTGGCCCCGGGAGATCAGGCCTACCCGCCCGGCCTCCTGGAGCTCACGGACCCTCCGATGGCACTCTTCGTCCGGGGGACACTCCCGCCCCCGCGGCCGGCCGTGGCCATCGTGGGGGCCCGGCGGTGCACCGTGTACGGGCGGGAGGCCGCAGAAAGGATCGCCGCGGGCCTCGGCGCTGCGGGCGTCACCGTGGTCAGCGGCGCCGCGGTGGGGATCGACGGCGCGGCCCACCGGGGGGCGCTGAAGGGCGGGGGACCGACGATCGCCGTCCTCGGCTCAGGCATCGACGTGCCGTATCCACCCCGGCACCACTCGCTGCTCGAGGACGTGGTTCGGTGCGGCGCCGTGGTGAGCGAGTATCCGCCGGGGGTTCCCGCGCTGCCCCACCGGTTCCCGGCGCGCAACCGCCTGGTGGCCGCGCTGGGCCAGGGAGTCATCGTGGTCGAGGGAGCCCCCGGGAGCGGCTCGCTCATCACGGTGGAGTTCGCCGAGGACCTCGGGAGGGAGGTCATGGCGGTGCCGGGCGCCATCACCGGCCCGCTCTCCGAGGTGCCCCATGCCCTGATCCGGGACGGCGCCAGCTTGATCCGTGGGCCCCGCGACGTCCTCCAGGCGTTGGGCCTGGACGACGGCTCGACCGGAGCCTCCTCAGAAGCGGCGGTGCCCGAGGGCCTCAGCGAGGACGAGCGACGTCTGCTCGAGCTTGTGCCCGGCACTCCCGCAACCCTCGACGCCGTGGCCGGATCGGCGGGGATGG
>DASQWG010000149.1:0-16001 GCA_035640375.1 Actinomycetota bacterium | reverse complement strand
CCGCCGGTACACCAGGTGCCGCCGGTGCGGGCGGGCCAGGGCGGTGTTCCGCCGGTTCGACCTGTGCCGCATCTGTTTCCGGGAGCTGGCCCACGCGGGCGAGATCCCGGGCGTGACGAAGGCCTCGTGGTAGCGATGATGACCGACCCGATCGCCGACATGCTCACCCGGATCCGAAACGCCAACCTGGCGTACAAGGACCAGGTGGCCATGCCGGCCTCCCGGCTAAAGGAGGAGATCGCCCAGGTGCTGGCCCGTGAGGGGTACGTGGCCGGGTTCCGGGTCGAGGGGGATGAGCCGAAGCGCCGGATCGTCATCGAGATGAAGTACGGGCCGGAGCGGGAGCGCACCATCTCTGGCGTCGAGCGGGTCTCCCGCCCCGGGCGCCGGGTGTACGCGGGCCGTGACCGGCTGCCTCGCGTGCTCGGTGGGCTGGGGATCGCCATCCTGTCCACCTCGCAGGGATTGATGACCGACAGGCAGGCCGCCCGCCGAGGGGTCGGCGGAGAGGTCCTGTGCCACGTGTGGTAGGGAGTCGACCGTGAGCAGGATCGGCAAACAGCCCATCGCCATTCCCGAAGGCGTTGACGTCGAGGTGACCGACGGGCTGGTCACTGTGAAGGGCCCGGGCGGCGAGCTGTCCCAGCGTGTGGACCGGGACATGAAGGTCACGGTCGAGGATGGCGAGGTCAAGGTGGAGCGTCCCTCGGACGAGCGAGAGCACCGCTCGCTGCACGGCCTGACCCGATCGCTGATCGCCAACATGGTCGAGGGCGTGACCAAGGGCTTCGAGAAGCGGCTGGAGATCCAGGGCGTCGGTTACCGGGCCGCGCTCAAGGGGGCCGACCTCGAGCTCCAGGTCGGCTTCTCCCATCCCGTGACGATGACTCCGCCGGCGGGGATCGAGTTCGAGGTGCCCGCGCCCAACCGCATCGTGATCAGGGGCATCGACAAGCAGCTGGTGGGAGAGGTCGCCGCCAACGTGCGGAAGGTGCGGAAGCCGGAGCCGTACAAGGGCAAGGGCATCCGGTACGAGGGCGAGTACGTGCGGAAGAAGGCCGGGAAGGCCGCCAAGGGCGCGGTGGCCTGATGCGGGCCGCAGGAGAGGAGCGCGGTTGATGCAGGCCGCACGTAAGCGACTGGCTCGGGTTCGCCGGCACCGCCGCGTCCGGAGACGGATCCGGGGTGGGGCGGACGTCCCGCGCCTGGCCGTGTACCGTTCGAACCGGCACATCTACGCCCAGGTCGTCGACGACGGGACGGGGCGGACGCTGGCCGCGGCATCGTCCGTTGAGGCCGACGTGCGCTCGGCCGCAGGCGACAAGAGCGCGGTGGCCAAGACCGTAGGTCAGCTGATCGCCCAGCGCGCCAAGCAGGCGGGGGTGGAGCGTGCCGTGTTCGATCGAGGCGGCCGCCTCTACCACGGCCGGGTCAGGTCGCTGGCCGAGGGTGCCCGCCAGGGAGGACTGCAGCTGTGAGGCGATACGACACCGCGGACCAACGGACTCCGTATGAGGAGCGGGTGGTGGCCATCAACCGCGTGGCCAAGGTCGTCAAGGGCGGCCGGCGGTTCTCGTTCGCTGCGCTCGTCGCGGTCGGCGACGCCGCCGGCCGGGTCGGGATCGGCTACGGCAAGGCCAAGGAGGTGCCTGCGGCCATCCAGAAGGGCGTCGAGGAGGGGAAGCGGAACCTGGTCGAGGTCCCCCTGATGGGCACCACGATCCCGCACCAGGTCCTCGGCGAGGACGCCGGAGGCAAGGTCCTGCTGAAGCCGGCCGCGCCGGGGACAGGCGTCATCGCCGGGGGACCGGTCCGGGCCGTGGTCGAGTGCGCGGGGATCAAGGACATCCTGTCGAAGTCGCTTGGTTCGGACAACGCCATCAACATCGTGCACGCGACCCTGAAGGGGCTTCGGATGCTGCGGCGCCCCGAGGAGGTGGCCCAGCTGCGCGGGCTCGACGTGAACGAGGTCGCCCCCCGCCCGATGCTCGAGGCCATCAAGGAGGCCGACGAGCGGTCCCGGGCCACCCGGGTGGATTCCGGCCTGGAGGAGTCCGGTGCCGAGGCTTAAGGTCACCCAGATCCGCGGCGGCGCCGGCAAGCCGCGGCGCCAGCGGGACACCCTCCGGGCGCTCGGTCTTCGTCGGATCCGTCACGCCGTGATCAAGGAGGATCGTCCGGAGATCCGAGGGATGATCGCGCGCGTCGGACACCTGGTCGAGGTCGAGGAGGTGGAGGAATGAAGTTGCATCACCTCCGACCCGGACCGGGTGCCCGCCGGGATCGTCGCCGGGTCGGCCGGGGTCGCGCCGGCGGCCAGGGCAAGACGGCCGGCCGGGGCACCAAGGGCTACCTGGCCCGGAACAGCAAGAAGCTCGGGTACGAGGGTGGCCAGATGCCGCTGCTCCGCCGGGTCCCGAAGAAGAAGGGCTTCACGAACCCCAACCGCGAGGCCTGGGCGGTGGTGAACGTGGAGCGGCTGGCCCAGCGGTTCGAGGCAGACGCCACGGTCTCGCCGGAGGAGATGGCCCGGGCCGGCTTGGTGCGGAAGCGCCTGCCGGTCAAGGTGCTCGGTGGCGGGGAGCTCGACCGGCCCCTCACCGTGCAGGCCCACGGCTTCACTCGGGTGGCCCGGGAGAAGATCGAGCGGGCCGGCGGGCGGGTCGAGGTCCTGGGGGAGTAGCATGAGAGCTTCCTCCCGAGGGAGAACCGGATGCTGAGGGCGTTCATCAACGCGTTCAAGATCCCCGACCTCAGGGCGAAGATCCTGTTCACCCTGCTCATCATCGCCGTGTACCGGATGGGGTCCTTCCTTCCGATCCCGAACATCGATGTGCAGGTGCTGGCCGAACAGACGAACGCCGCCCAGGGCGGCTTCCTGTCGTTCATCAACCTGTTCTCGGGCGGTGCACTGAGCCGGCTGGCGGTGTTCGCGCTGGGGATCATGCCGTACATCACGTCCTCGATCATCATGCAGCTCCTGGTCGTGGTGATCCCCAAGCTCGAGCAGTGGCAGAAGCAGGGCGAGGTGGGGCAGAAGAAGATCACCCAGTACACCCGATACCTGACCGTGGCGCTGGCTCTCCTGCAGTCGACCGGTCTGATCTTCCTGTTCAACAACCAGTCCCCCGGGGTGATCCGGGAGTTCACCCCGACGCGGGTGGGCTTCATGGTCCTCACGCTCACCGCGGGGACGGCCATGATCATGTGGCTCGGCGAGCTGATCACCCAGCGAGGGATCGGGAACGGGATGTCGCTGATCATCTTCACGAGCGTCATCGCCGAGCTCCCCTCACAGGGCTACAGCGTCTTCCGGCAGGGGGGTGCGGTCCAGTTCGGCATCATCGTGGCCATCGGCCTGCTGATCATCCTCGCGGTGGTGTTCATGGAGCAGGGGCAGCGCCGGATCCCGGTGCAGTACGCCAAGCGGGTGGTGGGACGGAGGATGACCTCGGGCGGGAGTACCTACATCCCCCTGAAGGTCAATCAGGCGGGAGTGATCCCGATCATCTTCGCCAGCTCGGTCCTGTACTTCCCGACGCTCCTCGGCTCGGTGATCCAGTGGCAGCCATTCCAGTCGTTCCTCAACAACCACCTGGTGAACCAGGCCAGCCCGGTCTACATCGCGATCTACGGGCTCCTGGTGGTGTTCTTCGCGTACTTCTATACGGCGATCTCGTTCAACCCCGTGGACACCGCCGACAACATCCGGAAGTACGGGGGGTTCATCCCGGGGATCCGGCCCGGCAAGCCCACGGCGGACCATCTCGACCACATCCTCAGCCGGATCACGCTGCCCGGTTCCCTGTTCCTGGCCACGATCGCCCTGATCCCCTCGATCGCCCTGATCGTGATGGGGATCGACCCGAACATCTTCCCGTTCGGCGGCACGTCGGTGCTCATCGTGGTGGGCGTGGCGCTGGAGACCATGAAGCAGATCGAGTCCCAGCTCACCATGCGCCACTACGAGGGCTTCCTGAGGTAACCGCGTGAGGACCGTGCTCATCGGCCCGCCGGGGGCGGGCAAGGGGACCCAGGCACACCGGCTGGCCGACTACTTCGACGTGCGTCTGATCTCCACCGGCGACATGTTCCGCCGGAACGTGCGCGCCGAGACTCCGCTGGGGCTGAAGGCCAAGTCCTACATGGAAGCCGGCGAGCTGGTGCCCGACGACATCGTCACCGAGATGCTGGTGCAGGAGCTCGATCGGTATCCGAACGGCTTCGTGCTCGACGGCTTCCCCAGGACCATCCCTCAGGCCCAAGCCCTGGAATCGGCACTGGCCGAGCGGCGGCGCCCGTTGGAGGCTGTCCTGAAGTTCGCCATCCCCGACGAGGTCACGGTGGCCCGACTGGCCGGCCGCAGGACGTGCACGCACTGCGAGCGGACCTTCAATGTCGAACTCAAGCGGACCAAGGTTGAGGGGGTCTGCGACAACTGCGGTGGGGAGCTGGTCCAGCGCGACGATGACCGAGAAGAGATCGTCCGCCACCGGCTCGACGTCTATCACCGGGACACCGAGCCGCTCCAGAAGTTCTACTGGGAGCGCGGCCTCCTTCGCGAGGTCGACGCGGTCGGTGAGGTCGAGGAGATCACCCGGCGGGCCATCGCCGCGGTCAGGGACATCGAGACGTGATCATCCTCAAGTCTCCGGAGGAGCTCGAGAAGATGGCCCGGGCCGGACGCATCGTGGCCTCGACCAGGGAGCGCACCCTCGACGCGGTCCGCTCCGGCATCACCACCGGCGAGCTGGACGCGATCGCGGAGAAGCACATCCGTTCGAACGGTGCGGTGCCGTCGTTCAAGGGCTATCGGGGGTTTCCCCGTTCGATCTGTGCGTCGGTGAACGAGGAGCTGGTCCACGGCATCCCCGGCGACCGGGCTCTCCGCGAGGGGGACCTGCTGTCGCTCGACTTCGGCGCGATCTGGGAGGGCTACCACGCCGACTCCGCGGTCACCGTGTTCGTCGGGGGCGTCCCGCCGTCCGGCGAGGCGGAGAAGCTGGTCCGGGTCACCGAGGAGGCCCTGGAGGCGGGGCTGTCCCAGGTGCGGGAGGGCGGCCGGCTGTCCGACATCGGCCACGCGGTCCAGCAGGTCGTGGAGGGCGCGGGGTTCGGCGTGGTCCGCGAGTACGTCGGCCACGGGATCGGCCAGCGCCTCCACGAGGATCCCCCGATCCCGAACTACGGGGACCCGGGGCGAGGGCCCGAGCTACGCCCGGGGATGGCCCTGGCCATCGAGCCCATGGTCACGCTGGGTGACTGGGCAACCAGGGTTCTCGACGACGGGTGGACCGTCGTGACCGAAGACGGCAGCCTGTGCGCCCACTTCGAGCACACCATCGTCCTCACGGGTGGCGGCCCGCGGGTGCTGACCGCGGCCTGACCCGGTCCGAGATGACCGGCTCGGGCCGGTTTCCGAGCGGGAGTCCTGGACGGCCCTCGGGCCCGAGCCCTATACTTGGATCCGGTCCCCCGCTGGGGCCCTGATTTCCGTGTCCGGGAATTCCCCCGAGGAGTGCGCGCGTTGAAGGTACGGCCGTCGGTCAGGCGGATGTGCGAGAAGTGCAAGATCATCCGGAGGCGAGGGCGGATTATGGTGATCTGCTCGAACCCGAGGCACAAGCAGCGGCAGGGATAGGAGGACCATGGCTCGCATCGCCGGCGTCGACCTCCCTCGCGACAAGCGGGTGGAGATCGCGCTGACCTACATCTACGGGATCGGGCCGAGCGCCGCACGGGCCACGGTGGCCGGGGCCAAGGTCAATGCGGACACGAAGGTGCGGGACCTGTCGGAGGACGAGGTCGTCCGGATCCGCGAGTGGATCGACCAGAACCTCAAGGTCGAAGGGGATCTCCGCCGTGACGTGGCCCAAGACATCAAGCGCAAGATCGAGATCGGGGCTTACCAGGGCCTCCGTCACCGCCGGAGCCTCCCCGTCCACGGGCAGCGGACCCACACGAACGCCCGGACCCGGAAGGGGCCGAAGAAGACCGTCGGCGTGAAGCGAAAGGCGAAGTAGGTGGCCAAGCCGAAGAAGAAGGTCCGGAAGAAGGAGAAGAAGAACATCGCCCACGGGGCGGCCCACATCAAGTCGACGTTCAACAACACGATCGTCACGATCACCGACCTGGACGGGAACACCATCTCGTGGGCCTCGGCCGGCAACGTCGGCTTCAAGGGGTCCCGGAAGTCGACCCCGTTCGCGGCCCAGCTGGCCGCCGAGGCGGCGGCGCGCCGGGCCCAGGAGCACGGAGTCAAGAAGGTCGAGGTGTTCGTGAAGGGCCCCGGGTCGGGGCGGGAAACGGCCATCCGGTCGCTCGCCGCCACCGGACTGGAGATCCTAGGGATCCAGGATGTCACCCCGGTGCCCCACAACGGTTGCCGGCCCCGGAAGCGCCGGCGGGTCTAGGAAGTAGGCCGGCCGCTGGCCGGCCCGAGTGGCGGGGCAGGAGTGGATGATCCCCCGCCGAAGGAGGAATGCAGGGTGCTAATCGTCGCGAGACCACGGATCCAGGAGGAGAGCGTCAGCCCGACGCGGGCGAGGTTCATCATCGAGCCGCTCGAGCCCGGATTCGGATACACGCTGGGCAACTCGCTCCGGAGGACGCTGCTGTCCTCGATCCCCGGCGCCGCCGTGTCGTCGGTCAAGATCGAGGGCGTGCTCCATGAGTTCTCCACGATCGCTGGCGTCACCGAGGACGTCACCGACATCGTGCTGAACGTCAAGGAGATGGTGATCCGGTCGGAGCTGGAGGAGCCGGCCACGCTGTACCTGAAGGCCAAGGGCCCCGGCGAGGTGAAGGCCGGGGACATCTCTCCGCCCGCGGGCGTGGAGATCCTCAACCCCGAGCTGCACCTCGCCACGCTGGGCAAGACCGCCTCGATCGAGATGGAGCTCACGGTGGAGCGGGGCGTCGGCTACCGGTCCGCGGAGCAGAACAAGAAGGCCCGGGACCCCATCGGGGTGATCCCGATCGACTCGATCTTCTCGCCGGTCCGCCGGGTCTCCTACGCGGTGGAGGCCACGCGGGTCGAGCAGATGACCGATCGGGACCGGCTGATCCTCGACGTCCAGACCGACGGCTCGGTGTCCCCTCGCGAGGCCGTGGCCTCGGCCGGGACCACCCTGGTCGAGCTGGCCAACCTCTTCGGCGAGCTCTCGGAGAGCCCGGGGCTCTCCCTGGGCCCTGCCGAAGGCGAGGGCGAGATGGCCGGGGACATGGCGCTGCCGATCGAGGAGCTGAACCTGTCGGTCCGCTCGTACAACTGCCTGAAGCGCGAGGGCATCAACACGGTCGGGGAGCTGGTCCAGCGGACGGAGCAGGAGCTCACCGACATCCGGAACTTCGGGCAGAAGTCGATCGACGAGGTCAAGTCGAAGCTCGACGAGCTCGGGCTGGCGCTGCGGGAGGCGTAGTGCCGCGGCCCCGGAAGGGACCCCGCCTGGGCTCCGGCCCTCCGCACGAGCGGCTCATGCTCGGCGGCCTGGCCGCAGCGCTGTTCGAGCACGACAAGGTGCGGACCACCGAGGCCAAGGCCAAGGCGCTGCGCCCGCTGGCGGAGCGGCTGATCACGTTCGCCAAGCGCGGCGACGTGCACGCCCGACGGCAGGTGCTGAAGGTCGTGCCCGACCGCGACGTGGTCCACCGCCTCTTCGCGGAGATCGGGCCGAGGATGGCCGACCGTCCCGGAGGGTACACGCGGATCCTGAAGCTGGGCCCCCGGAAGGGCGACGGCGCCCCCATGGCCGTCATCGAGCTGGTCGACCGCCAGGTCGAGGAGTAGCTCGGCCGCCCCGGAGGCCGAGGCCGTGGCCGTCCTGAAGCTCGTGCTTGCCTACGACGGGACCGGGTTCCACGGCTTCGCTCGACAGCCTGGGCGCCGCACCGTCGAGGGAGCGCTGCTGGACGGCTTGGAGCGGATCCTGGGCCGGCGCCCCGGGCTCTCGGTCGCCGGCCGGACCGACGCCGGCGTCCACGCGGAGGGCCAGGTGGTGTCCCTCGAGGCCGAGGACGACCCGCGGCGGCTCATGCGGGCCCTCAACGGGATGCTCGCCCCAGAGGTGGTGGTTCGCCGGGCCACCCGCGCTCCGGACGGGTTCGACGCCCGGCGGAGCGCCACCGCTCGTTCCTACCGGTACCGGATCCGCATCGGCGAGGTGCCCGACCCGTTCACCGCTCGGTACGAATGGCATCGCCCCGGCCCGCTCTCGCTGAGCCCGATGCGTCGGGCCGCCGGTCTCCTCCTCGGGGAGCACGACTTCGCCTCGTTCTGCCGGCCGCGGAAGGAGGGAGGTTCGACGGTCCGGCGGCTCGAGCGGCTCACGGTTCGTCCGGCCGGCGAGGTCCTGGAGGTCCGGGCCCGGGCGGGGAGCTTCCTCCACCAGATGGTCCGGAGCCTCGTGGGGACGCTGGTCGCGGTGGGGGAGGGGCGGCTGGAGGCCGGGGCGATGCCCGAGATCGTGAAGGCCCGGGACCGAGCGGCGGCCGGGCCCCTCGCCCCGCCGCACGGCCTGGCCCTGGTTTCTGTACACTATGGTGCCCACCCACGAACGCGCGGAAGGTCGCGCGCGGCTGGAGAGCGATGAAGACCTACATGCCGAAACCCAAGGACGTCCAGCGGAGCTGGTACGTGGTCGATGCCCAGGGGGCCGTCCTGGGGCGGCTGGCCTCCGAGATTGCCAGCATCCTGCGAGGCAAGCACAAGCCCACCTATGCGCCCCACGTGGACGTGGGGGACCATGTCGTGGTGGTCAACGCGGCCAAGGTCCGCCTCACCGGGGAGAAGGAAGGCAAGAAGGTGTACTACCGCCACTCTCAGTACCCGGGGGGCCTGCGCGAGATCCCGTACCAGCAGATGGCCGAGCGCCGGCCCGAGCGGCTGGTGGAGCAGGCGGTCCGGGGGATGCTGCCGAAGACCCGACTGGGCCGGCAGATGCTTCGGAAGCTGTCGGTGTATCAGGGGCCGGACCACCCCCATCAGGCGCAGCGACCCACAGAGCTGCGGCTCGGTGAGATCCCGAACGAGGAGCGCTGACGATGGCGGACACCGACACCGACATGGCAGCGACCGGCCGCCGGAAGGAGGCCGTGGTCCGGGTCCGAGTGGCACCGGGTACCGGCCGGTTCGACCTCAACGGGCGGACGCTGGAGGAGTACT
Organism: Actinomycetota bacterium; assembly: GCA_035640375.1. Taxonomy (GTDB): domain Bacteria; phylum Actinomycetota; class UBA4738; order UBA4738; family CALAEC01; genus CALAEC01. The sequence goes on along the minus strand of DASQWG010000149.1, from coordinate 6,838 downwards.
TCCCGTCGCGCACCCAGCGGGTGCTGGCCACGGCGCCGCTGCGGGCCGCGGGCAAGGAGAAGGACCTCGACGTGGTGGCGAGACTCGAGGGTGGAGGCGTCACCGGCCAGGCAGGCGCCCTGAGCCACGGGATCGCCCGGGCTCTGGTCGAGCTCGACGGGTCCCTCCGGGGCGTCCTGAAGAAGGAAGGGTTCCTCAGCCGGGACGCCCGTGAGAAGGAACGCCGCAAGTACGGCCTGAAGAAGGCCCGGAAGGCCCCCCAGTACTCGAAGCGATAGCGGCCCTGGCCGCCCCGTAGGATTCCCCGCATGGCCAGGCTGTTTGGGACCGACGGCGTTCGAGGGGTGGCGAACCGTGAGCTCACACCGGAGCTGGCCTTCGCTATCGGCCGTGCCGCCATCACCGCGCTCGGGGGCCAGGGGCGTCCTCGTCTGGTGATCGGGCGGGACACCCGGATCTCCGGTCTGATGCTGGAGTCGGCCATCGCCGCCGGGGCCTGCTCGGCGGGCGGCGATGTCCTCCGGGTGGGCATGGTCCCCACGCCGGCCGTGGCGTTCATGACCTCGGACCTCGGCGCCCGGGTCGGGGCGGTCGTCTCCGCCTCGCACAACCCCTCTCAGGACAACGGCATCAAGCTGTTCTCCGGCGACGGCTTCAAACTGCCCGACGAGGTCGAGGACGAGATCGAGCGGCTGGTGCGCGAGGGCGACGGTCCCCGCCCGGAGGGCGGGAGCGTGGGCCGCATCATCGACGCCGTGGAGGAGCCCGATCGGTACCTCGACCACCTGGAGGCCGCCGCCGAAGCGTCGCTGGGCGGGATGCGGATCGTGGTCGATGGGGCCAACGGGGCCGCCTTCCGCCTCGGCCCTGATGCTCTCCGCCGGCTCGGTGCGGAGGTCGAGGCCATCAACGTCGACCCCGACGGGACGAACATCAACGACGGCTGCGGCGCCACGCACCCCGACGTGCTGGCGGCGGCCGTGGTCGAACGCGGCGCCGACGCCGGTGTCGCCTTCGACGGGGATGCCGACCGAGCCATGTTCGCGGATGCGGAGGGCGCCGTGATCGATGGCGATCAGGTGATCGTGGCCTGCGCCCTGGCGATGCAGGAGGGGGGGCAGCTTGCCAAGGACGCGGTGGTGGTGACCGTGATGGCCAACCTCGGCCTCCGCCGTGCCCTGCAGTCCGCGGGGATCAGCGTGCTGGAGACGCAGGTCGGTGACCGGTACGTCCTGGAGGAGATGCGCCGGGTGGGAGCGGCGCTGGGCGGCGAGCAGTCGGGCCACGTGATCTTCCTCGACGACGCCACCACCGGGGACGGGCTCCTGACCGCGGTGCGGTTCCTCACGCTGGCGGCGAGGCGAGGTGTGTCGGTGGCCGGGCTGGCCTCGGCGATGCGCCGGTTCCCTCAGGTGCTGGAGAGCGTTCGGGTGGACGACCCCGCGGCCGTGATGGCCTCCCCCGCTCTCGGGGACGCGATCGGCGCCGCGGAATCGGCGCTCGGAGGGCGCGGACGGGTGCTGGTCCGACCGTCGGGAACGGAACCGGTGATCCGAGTGATGGTCGAGGCCGAGACGGAAGACGAGGCCCGGGCGCACGCCGGAGCCATCGCCGCGACGGTCAGCCAAACCTGAGCGGGGTTCCACCCCCGACGCAGCTCGCCGCAGGTCCCCGAGCGTCTATCGGGAGACCTCGTGCTGGTACCATGTCCCTCTCATGTGCGGGATCGTCGGCTACGTTGGTCCCGACGAGGCGCTCCCCATCATCCTCGAGGGGCTCCATCGTCTCGAATACCGGGGATACGACTCGGCCGGGGTCGCCGTGCTCGACGGCGACCTCACCGTGGTCAAGCGGGCCGGGAAACTCGAGGCGCTGGAAAAGGAGCTGGCGGACCGCGGGGCTCCCGAGGGGCGAGTCGGCATGGGCCACACGCGCTGGGCCACCCACGGACCGCCCACGGACCGGAACGCCCACCCCCACCTCGATTGCGATGGCCGGATCGCGGTCATCCACAATGGGATCATCGAGAACTTCGACGAGCTCAGAGACCGGCTCGAGCTGAACGGTCACGCCCTACGCTCCGAGACGGACACCGAGGTGGTGGCCCACCTCATCGAGGAGTCCGTGCGGGACGGCGCCACCCTCCCCGACGCGGTGCGGGCCGCCGTCACGCAGCTCGAGGGAGCCTACGCGCTGGTGGTCCTGTCGGCCGACGAGCCGGGCCTGATCGTGGGGGTTCGCGTGTCCTCCCCCATGGTGGTGGGGCTCGGCGATGGTGAGACGCTCCTGGCCTCCGACGCGCCGGCGCTCCTTCCTCGGACGCGACGGATCGTGCCGCTGTTGGACGGGCAGGTGGCCGAGCTTCGCGCCGATGGCGCGCGCATCACCGACCTCCAGGGCGTGGAGGCCGAGGCTCGGCCGCTCGATGTCGAGTGGGACCTCCGCAAGGCCGAGAAGGGCGGCTTCGACGACTTCATGCTCAAGGAGATCCACGAACAGCCTCGGGCGATCCGGGACACGATCCGGGGCCGCACCCGCGGCGGGGTCCACCGGCTCGACGAGCTCCGGATGAGCGAGGACGCCATCAGGTCCGTCGACAAGGTCTTCGTGGTGGCTTGCGGCACCGCGTTCCACGCGGGCCTTGTGGCGAAGTACGCGATCGAGCACTGGACACGGCTCCCCGTGGAGATCGAGATCGCCAGCGAGTTCCGGTACCGGGACCCCGTCCTCGACCGGAACACGCTCACGCTGGCCGTGTCGCAATCGGGGGAGACCATCGACACGCTCGAAGCGCTCCGCCACGCCAAGGAGCAGGGATCGTGGGCCGTGGCGATCACGAACACCGTCGGCTCCTCGGTGGCCAGGGAGGCCGATGCCGCCATGTACACCCACGCTGGCCCCGAGATCGGGGTGGCCGCCACGAAGACGTTCGCCACCCAGATGGTGGCGTTGGACCTGCTGGCCCTGTACCTGGCCCAGGTCCGTCGGACGATGTTCCCCGAGGAGATCGGGGCGATCGTCGACCGCATGCTCGAGCTTCCCTCCCAGGTTCACCGGGCGCTCCAGCTCGACGGCGCCATCCGCGAGATCGCCGAGCGGTACCACACGGCCAGGGACGTCCTGTTCATCGGACGGCACACCGGCTATCCGGCGGCGTTGGAGGGCGCGCTGAAGCTGAAGGAGATCTCGTACATCCACGCGGAGGGCTATCCCGCCGGCGAGCTGAAGCACGGGCCGATCGCGCTGATCGAGCCCGGCGTGCCGGTGGTCGCCGTGGCCACGGAGTGTCACGTCTACCCCAAGGTCGTCTCGAACATCCAGGAGGTCAAAGCCCGCGGTGCCGACGTGATCGCCGTGGTCACCGAGGGGAATGCCGAGATCCATCGCTACGCCGATCACGTGCTCGAGGTGCCCCGGACTCCGGAGCTCCTGTCTCCGGTTGTCGTCTCGGTGCCGCTCCAGCTCCTGGCGTATCGCATCGCCAAGCTTCGGGGATGCGACGTGGATCAGCCCCGGAACCTGGCCAAGTCCGTCACCGTGGAGTGAGCCGATGCGCATCGTCGGCGTCGGCGTCGACGTGGTGGAGATCGAGCGGGTGAAGCGGCTCCTGGCCACGCGTCCGTCGTTCCGCGCCCGCGTGTTCACACCCGCCGAGGCGTCCTACTGCGGCGGCAAAGCCACGCCCGCTGAGTGTTTCGCGGCCCGGTGGGCGGCCCGGGAGGCCGGGCGGAAGGCCCTCGGAGGCGTTCGGGGGCTCCGGTGGCATGACATCAGCGTGGAGCGCGCGCCGTCGGGCGCGCCCCGCCTCGCGCTGACCGGCGCGGCCAAGGCCCGGGCCGACCGCATCGGGGTGGAGGACGTGCTGGTGTCGTTCTCGCACGAGCGGTCGGTGGCGGTGGCGTTCTGCGTGGCCGTGGGGGCGTGAGCGCGTGCTCCCTGTCCTCACCGCCGGCGAGACCCGCGCCCTCGACGAGGCCACGGAGGCCCGGGGGACCCCGGTCGCCCTGCTGATGGAGCGGGCCGGCCTCGCCGTTGCCCGCGCGACGGTGGGCATCGCGGGTGGCGCTTACGGGCGCCGTGCCGTGGTGATGTGCGGCAAGGGGAACAACGGTGGGGACGGCCTGGTGGCCGCCCGTCACCTGGCCCGGTTGGGGATGGCCGTCGAGGTGTTCCTCCTGGATGAGGAGCTGCGGGAGCCGGCCGCCGCCAACCTCGTGGCGCTCCGGCGCGCCGGGGTTCCCGCTGGTCCGTTCGACCAGGCCACGGTTCGCCGCTCGCTGGGGCGGGCCGACGTCGCGATCGACGCCATCTTCGGCATCGGGTTCCGCGGGGCAGCCGAGGGAGCGTTCGCCGCCGCCATCGGGGCGCTGAACGATGCGCCGGCGCCAGTGGTGGCCGTGGACATCCCATCGGGGGTGGAGGGCGACACCGGCGCCCTCCGCGGCGCCGCCGTGAGTGCCGACGTGACCGTGACGTTCGGAGCCCCGAAAGTCGGCACCATGCTGTTTCCGGGGGCGGAACTGGTCGGCACCCTCGAGGTGGCTGACATCGGATTCCCCCAGGAGCTCTTGGTCTCCGAGGCCTGGCGCGTGGAGGCAGACGACGTCCGGGCGTGGTGGCCCGTCCGTGATCCGGACACCTCGAAACGTCGATCCGGCGTGGTGATGGTGATCGGGGGCTCCCGTCGCATGACGGGTGCCCCCAGGCTGATGGCGGAGGCGGCCCTTCGAGCGGGTGCCGGCCTGGTGACCGTGGCCGTCCCCGAGGGGATCCTGGCACCCGTGCAGGCCGGCCTCCTCGAACCGACGTTCGTGCCACTCGCGGAGGGGTCCACGGGTTCGCTCTCGGAGGCAGCCTGGGATGTGGTGGCCGATCGCCTGCAAGGCTTCGACGCCGTGGCCATCGGGCCGGGTCTTTCCACCGAAGGGGAGACCCCGTCATTCGTCCGGCGCCTGGTCCGGGAAGCGTCGAACTCGCTGGTGATCGACGCGGACGCCATCAATGCCTTCGCCGGCCGTGCGGGAGATCTCTCCCAGCATCGCGGCCAGGCCCTGATCACCCCGCATGTGGGAGAGTTCGCCCGGCTGTTCGGCATGCCGGCCGAGGAGGTCGCGGAGGATCGGATCGGATTCTGCCGCAAGGCCGCCGCGGAGACCGGATGCGTCGTGCTGTTGAAGGGCTCCCGGTCGGTGGTGGCCTCGCCCGACGGCGAAGTTCGGATCAATCCGACCGGCGGCCGATTCCTGGCCACGGGAGGGACCGGGGACGTCCTGTCCGGGCTCATCGCAGCGCTGCTGGCCCGAGGCCTGTCCGCAGTTGACGCCGCCTCCGCCGCCGCGTTCGTCCACGGCGTGGCGGGCTGGCTGGCCGGAGGGAGGACCGGCGAGGGGACCGTGGCCGGCGACGTGGCTCGGGCGCTCCCAGAAGCCATCCTCCGGATCACGGAGGGGCGGTGACCTTCCGGCCCACCGTGGCGGAGATCGACCTGGAGGCGATCCGCCACAACGTCCGGGCCCTGAAGCCCTCGACCGCCGAGCTGATGGCCGTGGTCAAGGCCGACGGGTACGGCCACGGGGCGGTGCCCGTGGCCCGGACCGCGCTCGAGGCCGGAGCCACCTGGCTCGGCGTGGCCCTGGTCGAGGAGGGACTCGGACTGCGCCAGGCCGGCATCGACGCCCCGATCCTGGTGCTGAGCGAGGCGCCTCCGGGCTCGGAGGCGGACGCTGTGGCCGCCGGGCTCACGCCGACGTGTTACACGGACGCGGGGCTCCGGGCCGTGGCCGCTGCGGCGCCGGGCTCGGCCGTCCACGTGAAGGTGGACACCGGCATGCACCGGGTGGGACTGCCGCCGGAGCGGATCGTCGAGTTCTGCGACACGGTCGGCACGGCCGGCCTCGAGCTCGAGGGTGTGTGGACGCACTTCGCCCGGTCCGAGGAGCTCGACGACCCGACCACCGACGAGCAGCTGAAGCGGTTCGAGGAGGTCCTTGCGGCCCTGGAGACCGCCGGCCACCGGCCCCGGTACCGCCACGCGGCGAACTCGGGGGCGACGATCGGCCGGCCGGAGACCCACCTCGACCTGGTCCGGGTGGGCATCGCCGTGTACGGCATCCTCCCCGGCCCCCAGCTCGATGAGGCGGTCGATCTCCGCCCCGCCATGATCCTCCGCTCGCGCGTCGCGATGGTGAAGCGGCTCCGGGGCGGCGAGGCGATCTCGTACGGCCACCGGTACCGCCTGGAGCGGGATTCGACGATCGCCACGGTCCCGATCGGATACGCCGACGGCTACATGCGGGCGCTGTCGAACGTGGGCCGGGTGCTGGTCGGCGGCCGCCGCCGCCCCGTGGCCGGCGTGGTGACGATGGATCAGCTGATGGTCGACTGTGGCGACGACCCGGTCCGCCCGGGCGACGAGGTGGTGCTCCTGGGCCGGCAGGGTGACGAGGAGATCCGGGCCGAGGAGATGGCCGGGTGGGCCGGCACGATCGGCTACGAGGTGGTCACCTCGGTCAGCGCCCGGGTGCCGAGGGTGCACCGTGGCTGAGCCGAAGCGGGCCCGAACGCTTCGAGCCGTGGCCTGGGGAGCCGGCACCGCAGCGGCGCTGGTCGCCGCCGGGGTGGCCGCGGAGCGGCTGGCGGTCCGTCGCATCCGGGGCCGCCACGACCCCGAGGCCGACGAGCCGCTGGGCACGCTCCCGCCGGAGGACCTCGGCCGGGTCCGCTCGTTCGACGGGACCGAGCTCCGGGCCCGGGCCGCGGGGCCTGCCGACGCCCCGGCCCTGGTCTTCGTGCATGGGACCACCCTGGACCTGACGACCTGGTACTACCAGTGGCGGTC
>DASQWG010000148.1:0-5478 GCA_035640375.1 Actinomycetota bacterium | reverse complement strand
CACTACGCGCGATCCTCGTCCCGACGAGGTCGAGGGCCGGGACTATCGCTTCGTATCGGAGGCGGATTTCGAGCGGATGATCGAGGCCGACGGCTTCTTGGAGTGGGCGGAGGTGTTCGGGGAGCGCTACGGCACCCCGGCCGAGCCGGTCGAGGCGGCCCGGGCCGCGGGGCGCGACGTCCTCCTCGAGCTCGACGTCCAGGGGGCCCGGGCAGTCCGGGAGCGGGTCCCCGACGCCATCCTGGTCTTCCTCCAACCCCCGACGGAGGACGAGCTGGCCCGCCGGCTCCGGGCCCGGGGGACCGAAGAGGGCCCCGCCCTGGAGCGGCGGCTGGCCGAAGCCCGGCAGGAGATGGCCGAGGCCTCGTGGTTCGACCATGTGGTGGTGAACGACCGGGTCGAAGAGGCCGCGGCAGAGGTCCTTGCTATCATGGACAGGTGATCGAGCCCAACATCGACGAACTGCTGGAGCGGGTCGACTCCAAGTACACGCTGGTGATCCTGGCCGCCAAGCGGGCCCGGGAGATCAACTCGTACTACAGCCAACTCGGCGAGGGCCGCGGCGAGTTCGTGCCACCGCTCGTCGAGACCGGAGGGCTGCGCAACAAGCCCCTGTCCATCGCCCTCGAGGAGGTCTCGGAGGACAAGGTCACGTTCGAGCGGCCCGAGGCGCCCGGCATCAAGTAGGCCATGGCCAGCCCCCTGGCGGGCCGACGCGTCCTGCTGGGGGTGACCGGCGGCGTGGCCGCCTACAAGGCCGCCTACCTGGCCCGGCTGCTGGGGGAGCGCGGCGCAGAGGTCCAGGCCGTGCTGACCCGGTCGGCGGTGCGCTTCGTCGGCCCGGACACGTTCTCGGCGCTGACCGGCCGCAGGGCCTACGCCGAGGTGTTCGAGCGGACCGAGGACGTCCTCCATGTCCGCCTGGCTCACGAGGCCGACGTCGCGGTGGTCGCCCCGGCCACGGCGAACCTCCTGGCCAAGCTGGCTACGGGCGTCGCCGACGACCTCCTGACCTCCATCCTTCTCGAGTTCCGAGGGCCCCTGGTGGTGGCGCCGGCGATGCACTCGGGGATGTGGACGAACGAGGCCACAACGGAGAGCCTCCGGGTGCTGGAGGGCCGGGGGGTTAGCGTGATCGGGCCGGTGGAGGGCCCGCTGGCCGCTGGCGACGAGGGGATGGGACGGCTGGCCGAGCCCGAAGATATCGTCGCTGCGCTTGAGCGCGTCGTGGCCGAGGGCGGGGGGCCGCTGACCGGCCGTCGGATCCTGGTGACGGCCGGGCCCACCCATGAGCCGATCGACGCGGTGCGGTTCATCGGGAACCGGTCCAGCGGCAAGATGGGCTCCGCGGTGGCCCGGGAGGCCGCCAAGCGAGGGGCGGGCGTGACGCTGATCAGCGGCCCGACGCATCTCCCGGATCCGCCGGGCGTCGAAGTGGTCCGGGTAGAGACCGCCGAGGAGATGCGGGACGCGGTCCTGGCCCGGTACGAGGATGCCGACGCGGTGGTCAAGGCCGCCGCCGTGGCCGACTGGCGGCCCAAGGAGCGCGCCGAAGGCAAGCTGAAGAAGGAGGCGGGGGCGCCGGAGGTGCTCCTCGAGCCGACCCCGGACATCCTCCGGGAGCTGGGGGAGCGGAAGGGCGACCGTGTGCTCATCGGGTTCGCCGCCGAGACCGAGGACCTTGAGGCCACGGGGCGAAGGAAGCTCCGCGAGAAGGGCCTCGACCTGATCGTGGTGAACGAGGTCGGCGCGCCGGGCACCGGGTTCGAGGCCGATACGAACCGGGCCCTCCTGCTCGCTGCCGACGGCCACGACGTCGAGCTCCGCCAATGGACGAAGCCACAGCTTGCCGGGGAGATCTGCGACCGTCTCACTGCGCTCCTGTCTCGGGTCCGACCCCTCCGCTAGAATCCGCCGGACATGACACGGCGCCACCTGTTCACATCGGAGTCGGTCACCGAGGGGCACCCGGACAAACTCGCCGATCAGATCTCCGACGCCGTCCTGGACGCGATCGTGAAGGACGACCGGAACGGCCGGGTGGCCTGTGAGACGGTGGTCACCACGGGCCTGGTCGTGGTGGCCGGCGAGATCAGCACCGAGATCTACGTGGACATCCCCGCGGTGGTGCGGCGGACCATCACCGACATCGGGTACACGGATTCCCGGTTCGGCATCGACGGCGATACGTGCGGTGTGGTGACCGCCATCCAGGAGCAGTCGCCCGACATCGCTGCAGGTGTGAACCACGCCGAGGAGGAGCGCGACGAGGGGTCGCGCGATCCGCTCGACCGCGTCGGTGCAGGTGACCAGGGGATGATGTTCGGGTACGCCTCCCGCGAGACGGAGCAGCTGATGCCGATACCGATCGCCATGGCGCACGCCCTGGCCAAGCGGCTGGCCGACGTGCGCAAGGCCGGCGTGATCCCGTACCTCCGCCCCGACGGGAAGAGCCAGGTCACGGTCGAGTACGAGGACGGCCGTCCGGTCCGCGTCGACACCGTGGTGGTCTCGGCCCAGCACGCCCCCAACGTCGATCGTGACTCGCTGCTGGAGCCCGACCTGAAAGAGCACGTGATCGAGCCGGTGCTGGTCGAGTTCGGGCTGGAACACGAGGGGTGGCGCCCGATCATCAACCCGACCGGAACCTTCGAGGTGGGCGGCCCGAAGGCCGACACGGGGCTGACCGGGCGCAAGATCATGGTCGATTCGTACGGCGGCATGGCGCCCCACGGGGGCGGTTGCTTCAGCGGGAAGGACGCCACCAAGGTTGATCGGTCCGCCGCCTACATGGCCCGGTACGCCGCCAAGAACGTGGTGGCGGCCGGCCTCGCGGAGCGTGTCCAGCTCCAGGTGGCGTACGCGATCGGCAAGGCTCAACCGGTCTCGTTCGTCGTCGAGACGTTCGGGACCGCCGAAGTCGACCCCACCCGGCTCGAGGCCATGATCGCCGACGTGTTCGACTTCCGGCCCGCCGCCATCATCGAGACGCTCGACCTCCGCCGCCCGATCTACGGGGAGACGGCCTGCTACGGGCACTTCGGCCGGAAAGGCTTCCCCTGGGAGGAGACCGACCGCGCCGAGGACCTCCGCCGGGCCCTCGCCTGAGCCGGACGGCGTCCCGGTCGACGTCGCCGTCGACGTCCCTCGCCTCGAGCTCGACCGCCCCTTCACCTATCTCCTCCCCGAGGAGCATGCGCCGGGCACGGGGAGGTTGGTCTCGGTCCCGTTCCACGGCCGCACCCTTCGGGCCTGGGTGCTCGGTCCGGCTGCCGAGCGTCCCGGCCGCATCCTTCCGGTCCGCCGTGTGTTGTCGAGGTCGCCGCTCGTCGACGACCGGTTGCTCGCGCTGGCCCGGTGGATGGCGGAACGGTACGTGGTGCCCCTGTCGCTGGCGATCGGCACGATGCCGCCGCCTCGGGTGGCCTCGGAGGAGACCGCCCCGGCGGGAGAGGGGCCGGGCCACGCGCTGAACCTCGTGGTCCCGAGGAAGCTGGAGCGGTACGGCGGCGGTCCCGGCCTCCTGCGGGGCTGCACCCAGGGGTCGGGGGCGTTCGCCATCCGTCCGCTTCCCGAGGACGAGGCCGACGTGTGCCTCCAGGCCGTGGGGGAGTGCGTCCGGGGCGGACGCCGGGCCGTGGTGGTCGTGCCCGAAGGGGAGCCGCTTCCTGGCACGGCTCGGGCGGTGGCGGAGGCGGTCGGTGACTCCGCGGTCCTCTACGTCGGCGGCGAGCCGAGGCAGCGGTACCGGGCCTGGCTCGACATGCTGGCCGGGCGGTACCAGGTCGTCGTCGGGACGCGATCGGCGGTGTTCGCGCCGGTCCCGAACCTCGGCCTGCTCTGGGTCCACCGCGAGGCCCATCCCGGCCATCGCGAGGAGCGGGCACCCCGCCACCACATCCGCGACGTGGCCCTGGCCCGTGCCCGCCTCGAGGGGGCGGTGTGCGTCCTGGCCGGCCTGGCGACCTCGACCGAGACGGCCGCGCTGGCCGAAGCGGGGGCGATCGCGGTGGTGCGTCCCACCCGGTCGGACGAGCGGGCCGCCTCGCCGCTGGTCGAGACGACCGCTCCCGAGCGTGAGGACCGGTCTCCCCGGCTGGGCCGGCTGCTCCACGACGCAGACGGAGCCTTCCTCTTGGTGTCTCGGCTCGGCTACGGCGTGGCCCGGGCCTGTCGGCGGTGCGGCGAACCGGCGCGGTGCGCCCACTGCTCCGGGCCGGTGGTCCTCCGAGAGGGCCAGGCGTCGTGCGCGGTCTGCCAGGCCGACGCGGTCTGCCCGACCTGTGGCTCGGGTCGGTTCGCCATCGAGCGGGGCGGGACCGAACGGGTCGAAGAGTGGGCCGGGCGGGTCACGGGCCTCCCCGTCGCCCGGGTCGAATCGGCCGCCGAGGCGATCCCGCCCGAGCCCGGGCGGGTGATCGTGGGCTCCGCGGCCGCCGTGAAGGACTTCGGCTCCACGGAGCCGGTCGGGTTGGTAGCGATCCTCGACCCCGACCGGGCCCGGAGGAGGGAGGGACTGTCCGCCCCGGACCTGGCCCTGGCCACGTGGATGGAGGCGGCCAGGTGGGCCGGCCCGCGAGGCTGGGGCGGCCGGGTCCTCGTCCAGACCCGGGAGTCGGGCGACCCGGCGATCCAGGCCCTGATCCGGTGGGACCCCGATGTCCTGCATCGCGCGGAGCGGGCCAGGCGCGAGGCGGCGGGCTTCCCGCCGGGCCATCCGGTGTTCCGAGTGGCCGGGTCGCCCGCGTCCACCGATGCGCTGGCCTCGCTCCGGCCCGTCAACCTGCTTCACTCGAGCGTCGACGGGGAGACGGTATCCTTGGTCACGATCGACCCCGACAGCGTCCCCAGGTTCCGGGATCGCGTCGTCGCCTGGGTCGCGGATGGGATCGTCACGAGGGTGGAGGCCGAGCCGCAACTGTGAGTGTGATGCCGATCCGGATGTTCGGGGACCCGGTCCTCCGCGATCCCGCCCGACCAGTGGAATCGTTCGACCGAGCCCTGCGCCGCCTGGCGGAGGACATGATCGAGACGATGCACGAGGCTCCCGGGGTCGGCCTGGCCGCCCCGCAGGTGGGCCGGTCCCTGCGGTTGATCGTGTTCGATATCCAGGACGACCAGGGTCCCAGGGTCCTGGCCAACCCCGTCCTGCGGGACGAGTGGGGCGAGCAGATCGAGGAGGAGGGGTGCCTGTCGATCCCCGGCCTCTATTACCCGGTCCGACGGGCCATGAAGGTGTGGGCCGAGGGTGTCGGCCTCGACGGGAACGAGGTCACGATCGAGGCGGAGGAGCTCCTGGCCCGGGTGCTCCAGCACGAGGTCGACCATCTCCGCGGCGTGCTGTTCATCGACCGGCTCGAGGCCGAGCACCGGGGGGAGGCCCTGGCCGCCCTGCGCGACCAGGCGCTGGGGCTCCAGCCGGTCGCCCACGACCCCGCCCGCGCGCTCTAGGGAGCCCATGCGGGCGGCCTTCCTGGG
>DASQWG010000147.1:0-3028 GCA_035640375.1 Actinomycetota bacterium | reverse complement strand
CTGCCGCCGCACCCTGCCCGCCTCGCCCGCCGGGATCTGCTGCGCGAACCGCGGATCGGCCAGGAGGAAGTCGAGCTCCCGGACGAACCGGTCCTCCTCGATGGTCCGTTCATCGACCACGGCGGCCGCCGTGGTGAACAGATTGCCGCACGAGGTCAGCAGGAAGATGACCGCGAGAAAGAGGGGAGCGCGTCGCACCGCCGGGATTCTAGACGACGGCCTCCAGCCTCGACCGGACCCATGCGGGGAGCCTCGGCCCCAGGTCTCTCGGCTGGGGCGACAGGTTGAGGGTGCCGGTGGCGCGATGGTAGAACGCACCCTCGGGAAGCACGGCTCCCTCGGGGACGTCCACCGGACGCACCCGGACCTGGCCCCGGAACGTGCTGACCTCTTCCACCCCCAGGCGGCGGCAGGCGATCCGCAGCCGGGCCACCTCGACCAGCGTGCCGGCTTCGGAGGGAAGCGGGCCGAACCGGTCCTCGGCCTCGGCCACGATCGCCTCGAGCTCCTCGTCGTTCTCGGCCGAGGCGATCCGCCGGTAGAGCTCGAGTCGGAGGGATTCCTGGCCGAGGTAGTCGACGGGCAGGAACGCCCGGACCGGCAGCTCGATGCGGATCTCTCGCTCCTCCGGGAGCGGTTGGCTCCTCAGCTCGGCAACCGATTCGGCCAGCAGCCGGGCGTAGGTATCGAATCCGACGGCGGCGATGTGGCCCGACTGCTCCGCGCCCAACAGGTTCCCTGCCCCTCGGATCTCCAGGTCCCGCATGGCCACCTGGAACCCCGAGCCGAGCGCCGTCAGCCGGCTGATGGCTGCCAGTCGCTCGTGGGCCTCGTCGGAGAGGTGCGCCTGGCCGGGGAAGAACAGGTACGCGAACGCTCGCTCGGCCGAGCGTCCCACCCGGCCGCGAAGCTGGTACAGCTGCGACAGCCCCATCCGATCGGCGCGGTCGACCACGAGCGTGTTGGCCGAGGGAACGTCGAGGCCGGACTCGATGATCGTGGTGCACACGAGGACGTCGGTCTCGCCGTTCCAGAACCCCAGCATCATCTTCTCCAGCCGGGCCTCGTCCATCTGGCCGTGGGCGATCCCGACCCGGGCCTCGGGGACCTTCTCCTGCAACCACGCCGCGAACCGGTCGATCGAGCGGACGTCGGCCCGGACCCAGAACACCTGACCGCCCCGGCGGAGCTCCCGGCGAACCGCGCCGAGGGCCACGTCCTCGTCGTACGGCCCGACGTACGTGAGGACCGGCTGGCGGTCCTCAGGGGGCGTGTCGACCACGCTCAGCTCGCGAACGCCGGACAGCGCCATCTCCAGTGTGCGGGGGATCGGGGTGGCGGTCATGGTCAAGACGTCGACGTTGACCCGGAGCCGCTTCAGCCGTTCCTTGTGGGCCACCCCGAACCGCTGCTCCTCGTCCACGACCAGCAGGCCGAGGTCCTTGAACCGCACATCGGCCGACAGGAGCCGGTGGGTGCCGACGACCACGTCGACCTTGCCCTCGGCCACCTCCTCGATCACCCGGCGCTGCTCGGCCTTCGACAGGAATCGCGACAGCATCTCCAGCCGAACCGGGAAGGGCGCGAACCGCTCACCAAACGTGACGAAGTGCTGCTCGGCCAGGAGGGTGGTCGGTACCAGGACCGCCACCTGCTTCCCCTCCATGACCGCCTTGAACGCCGCGCGCACGGCGATCTCGGTCTTCCCGTAGCCGACGTCGCCACACACGAGCCGGTCCATCGGCTTCGGTATCTCCATCGACCGCTTCACGTCGACAATAGCGGTGAGCTGGTCTCGGGTCTCCTCGTGCGGGAAGGCGTCCTCCAGCTCGCGCTGCCACGTGGTGTCCGGGCCGAACGCGTGGCCCTCGGCGGACATACGGGCGGAATACAGCCGCACCAGCTCGCCGGCCATGTCCCGGACCGCCCGGCGCACCCGGGCCTTGGCCCTGGGCCAGTCGTTCGTGCCGAGCCGGTGGAGGCGGGGCTGCTCACCACCCACGTACCGGCTGACCACGTCGAGCTGGTCGGCGGGCACGTAGAGCTTGTCGCCGGCCGCGTACTCGAGCAGGAGGTAGTCGCGCTCCGCCCCCGCGATCCCCCGCCGGACCATGCCGAGGTACCGGCCGACGCCGTGCACCGGGTCCACGGGGTCGGCCGCTACGTCGGGATGGTCCGCAGAGCGATCGCCGCCGCCGAGCGCGACTATCTGCTGTTGGAGTACGCGGCAGAGGACCGGCTGTACGTGCCGGCGGAGCAGGTCGACGTGGTCAGCCGGTACGTCGGAGGCGAGAAACCGCGCCTGCACCGACTCGGCACGGCCGACTGGCCGAAGGCCAAGGCCCGGGTGCGAGGCGCCGTCAGGGACATGGCCGGTGAGCTCGTCCGGCTGTACACGGCGCGGATGGCCGCGCCCGGCCACGCTTTCGACACCGACACGGTGTGGCAACGAGAGCTCGAGGAGGCGTTCCCCTTCGAGGAGACCCGCGACCAGATCTCCGCGATCGTGGACGTGAAGCGGGACATGGAGTCCTCAAAGCCGATGGACCGGTTGATCTGCGGCGACGTCGGCTACGGGAAGACCGAGATCGCCGTCCGCGCGGCGTTCAAGGCCGTCATGGAAGGCAAGCAGGTTGCGGTCCTCGTTCCGACCACGCTGCTGGCGGAGCAGCACTACGTGACGTTCTCCGAGCGGTTCGCCCCGTTCCCCGCACGCGTGGGGATGCTCTCGCGGTTCCTGTCCAAGACGGAGGAACGGGAGGTCATCAGGGACTTGGCCGAGGGGAAGATCGACGTGGTCGTGGGGACCCACCGGCTGCTCTCCAGCGACGTTCGGTTCAAGGATCTCGGCCTTCTCGTCGTGGATGAGGAGCAGCGCTTCGGCGTCTCCCACAAGGAGCGCCTGAAGCGGCTCCGGGTGAGCGTCGATGTGCTGACGATGAGCGCAACGCCCATCCCCCGGACGTTGGAGATGGCCCTGACCGGCATCCGGGAGATGAGCGTCGTGGAAACCCCGCCCGAGGATCGC
>DASQWG010000146.1:0-8281 GCA_035640375.1 Actinomycetota bacterium | reverse complement strand
GCCTCCCGGAGCTCATCGAACAACCGGTTCACCGCCCGCCCGACCTCCGGGCGGTCGGCGGGGTCGATCGCGGCCAGGGACCGCTGCACCTCGGCGACGGGCGACTTCCGGCCCAGGGCGACCACCTCGGCGGACCGAAGGTCCTCGAGCGTGGCGGCCGCCTCGATGGCGGCCAGCCCCCGGGCGCGGGCCTGGCGAAGCCGGTCGATCGCCTCGGGGGCGTGCATGAGGGGGCTAGTGTACGGAAACGTGGCCGGCCCGCTCCACATCACGACGAGCATCGACATCCGGCGGCCGGCCGAGGCCGTGTGGCCCTGGTTGGTCGACTGGGAGAGCCTCCCGCGGTGGATGACCGAGATGCGGGACGTCCGAGTCCTCGGCGATCGGCGCGAGGGCGTGGGGGTCGAGGCCGTGGCCACCATCCGGGTCGCCGGCATCACCACCACCGACCCGATCGTGGTCACGACGTGGGAGCCTCCCGCCGTGCTCGAGATCGAGCACCGAGGCTGGGTGACGGGCGTCGGCACCATGGAACTGGCCCCGATCGAGCACGGTACGCACCTGTTCTGGCGGGAGTCGCTGGTCCCTCCGTGGGGGATCCTCGGGCGG
Source organism: Actinomycetota bacterium (assembly GCA_035640375.1). Lineage (GTDB taxonomy): Bacteria > Actinomycetota > UBA4738 > UBA4738 > CALAEC01 > CALAEC01. Next base: position 7,672 of record DASQWG010000146.1, on the reverse strand, counting down.
CTCGGCCTGCGTCTCTACCGGCCCCTCCTGGCCCGGACCTTCATCCGGGACCTGGAGCGCCTCCGCGACCTGGTCGAGGGCGGGGCGATCTAGGAGGGCAGGGTCAGCCGGAACCGAACGCCGTCGCCGCTGAGCGCCACCAGCGAGCCGCCCAGCGCGCTGGCGACCCGGCGGGCGACGTGCAGTCCGATCTTGGACCCGTCCTCGCCGGGCCCGGCGAACATCCGTTCCGCTTCCGCCTCGTCCAGCCCGTCGCCCGCTCGGCGGACCTCGATCACGGCAGCGGCCCCCTCGGGGTGCGCCTCGATCCGGATGTCCCCCTCCTGGCCGAACCACATGGCCCCATCGCACAGCGCCAGCAGCAGGGCCTGGACCCGCTCGCGGTCCACGGCCACCGGGGCGTCGCCCTCGGCCACCACGTCCGGATAGTCGCGGCTCCGCCGGAACACCTCGGTCACCCACGCCAGGGACTCCGCGGCCGCCCGCGGCTCCGAGACCGGGGTCACGCGGCCCTGCTCGACTCGGGCCGCGTCAACCATCAGCGCGATCATCGCCGAGACCCGTTCGATGTCGAGGAGCATCCCCTCCACCATGTCGTGCCGGGCCTGATCCTGGAACCGGTCCCACCGGTCCACCAACGTGGAAGCGAACCCCTTCAGGGCGGTGAGGGGCAGCCGCACATCGTGGACCGAGGCGGAGATGATGTCGGCCAGATCGCTTCGGCCGGGTCGCCCGGCCGCCCCGGCCTGGAACAGCAGGATCGCCGCGGCCGCGGCGAGATTGAGCGACTCGGCCCGTCCCACGATCGGCACCCGGACGGAACCATCGGCCATGGCCCGCACCTCGGCGGGGAGCCCCCAGGCCTCGTTGCCGAGGAGGATCGCGGTGTGACCGGATAGGTCCACCTCGCTGACGTCGTTCTCGCCGTCCGCCGCCGCGGCCACGATCGTGGCCCCCGCGCCTCGGAGCTCCTCGACCGCCGCGGCCGCCGGGACGTCCCGGACCACCGGCACGTGGAACAGCGATCCCGCCGAGGAACGGACTGCCTTGGCGTTGTACGAATCGACCGAGTCGGTGGTGAACACCACCCCCGCGGCGCCGAACGCGTCGGCCGAGCGGAGCACGGTTCCGGCGTTGCCCGGGTCGCGGACCGAGCACAGCACGGCGACCGCTCCGCGTCCCAGCTCTCCCAGCGGGACGTCCACGTACCGGGCCACGGCCACGATGCCCTGGGGCGTGACCGCCGACGTGAGGTGGGCCATGACGCCCTCCGAGACCGACACCTCGTCGAGGCCGGCGACCCGGGCCGCCTCGACGACCTCGGGCACCCGGCCGGCCGAACCGGGGACGTGGAAGACCTGCTCGGCCGCGCCGGTGGACACGGCCTCGGCAGCGGCCTGCGCGCCCTCCACGAGGAAGCGCTGGCGCCGGTCGCGAAGGCCTCGCTTGGTGAGCTTGGTGGCCTCAGCGATCTTGGGGTTCTTCGTGCTGGTGATCTGGGGGGACGAGGAGGTCCCCGATGAGGTCACCCGCCCAGACCGTGTCGGGCCACCTCGACCAGGGCCGCGAATACCTTGGGATCGCGGGCGGCGATGTCGGCCAGGACCTTGCGGTCGAGCTCGAGCTCGGCGCTGCGCAGCCCCCGCATGAACGAGGAATACGAGAGGCCGTTCCGCCGCGCGGCCGCGCCGATCCGGGTGATCCACAGTCGCCGGAACTCCCGCTTCCGGGCTCGCCGGTCGCGGTAGGCGTACTGGCCGGAGTGCAGCAGTTGCTCGCGGGCCACGCGGAACCTGCGCGAGCGCGCCCCACGGTAGCCCTTGGCGCTCTTGAGCACCTCCCGTCGCTTCTTCTGGGCGTGGACCCCGCGCTTGACCCTGGGCACGGCTACCGCCTCCCCAGTAGCCGGAGGACGCCGGAGCGCTCCCGGCCGACCTGGCCGGTACGGGTCAGGCGCCGCTTCCGGCTGGAACCCTTCTTCCCGAGGTTGTGGTTTCGGTTCGCCCCTCGGTGGAGCACCTTGCCCTTCCGGGTCACCCGGAAGCGCTTGGCTGCTCCCCGGTGCGTCTTCCGCTTCACGCTCGCTCCCTCTGCTCGCTGCCCGACGTGGCCTGCGTCCCCCGGGGGGCCGGCTTCCTGGTCGGCGCCAGGACCATGACCATGTTCCGGCCGTCCAGCTTCGACGGCTGCTCCACCGTGGCCAGGCCGTCGAGGTCCTCGACCAGCCGATCGAGGATCCGCTGCCCCAGCTCGGTGTGAGCCATCTCCCTGCCTCGGAACATGATCGTCACCTTCACTCGCGCGCCGGCCTCCAGGAACCGGACCACGTGTCCCTTCTTCGTCTCGTAATCGTGTCGGTCGATCTTGGGCCGGAACTTGATCTCCTTGACCTCGATCCTGGACTGCTTCTTGCGGGCCTCCTTCTGACGCATGGCCCGCTCGTACTTGTACTTCCCGTAGTCCATGATCCGGCACACCGGGGGGTTCGCCTGCGGCGCCACCTCGACCAGGTCGAGATCCGCAGCGCGGGCCCTGTCCAGCGCGTCCTGGATCGACACGATCCCGATCTGGGCACCGTCCGCCCCGACCAGGCGAACCTGCGGGGCCCGGACGCGTTCGTTGATGCGAGGCTCAACCGAGACTCGGCATCACCTCCGGGGAAGGCGCGGGCGGAAACTCACCAGCGTGGGCGGTGGACGATCATTCACCCGCAGTATACGAGCCCTGGTCGCACCTACTGGATCGGACGGACGTTCGCCGCCTGCTGCCCCTTCGGCCCGTCGACGATGTCGAACTCGACCTCCTGGCCCTCGGAGAGCGTCTTGTAGCCGTCGCCCTCGATCGCTGAGAAGTGCACGAACACGTCGTCACCGTCGGGGCGGGCGATGAAGCCGTACCCCTTCTCGTTGCTGAACCACTTCACCGTTCCCTGGGCCAACCTGGTACCTCCTTGCTCGCGGCGTGGCCCGCCGATACAGTCGGGCAGACTAGCACACCGACTCCAGGCCGCATAGACCGGACTCCGCCGCTCGGCCCACCCCTCCGCCGAACTCCCGACTGGACAGGGCAACCTCCTGGCCGCACCCTCGTGTGGCCATGAGTGCCCGCGAGATCGCTCGCAGGCCGGCATCCCCCCCGACCGGACGGGAGCCTGGCGTTCCCGCAAGTCGGATGGATGCCTGGCGCGGACTGCAGGGCCCCGGACGGATCTGGGCCGCCCTGGTGGTCGTGGCGCTCCTGGCCGGGTCGGCGGTCCTGATCTCCGCGCTGGGGGGCCCGGCGACGCCGTGGGTGAACGTCCTGTACGTGCCCGTCATCGTGGCGGCGATCGTGTTCAAGGCTCCCGGGGGCGTCCTGGTCGGCGTGGCCGCATCGATGGTCGTCGGGGTGTGGGTGCCGGTCACCGGCCAGTCGATCGGTGACTGGGTGGTGCGGGCCGGGTTCCTTGTCTTCATCGGCGCGTTCGTGGGCGCGACCCAGGAGCTGTTGGAGCGACGCCTGGGACAGAACGAGCATCTGATCACAAAGGTGGCCACGATCCACGCCCGGACGTTGTCGACGTTCGCCTCGACGGTCGAGCTGCGCGACGAGCCGACCGGCGGCCACTCCTCGAGGGTGGCCCACAACGCCCGGGTCCTCGGCCTGGCCCTCGAGCTGGAGCCTGAGGAGCTGCGGGCCGTGTACTGGGCGGGGCTGCTCCACGACCTCGGCAAGATCGGGATCCCCGAACGCATCCTTCAGAAGCCGGGGCGGCTCACCCAGGATGAGACCAAGAGCATGCGCCGGCACTCCGATATGGGCGCCGATCTCCTGCTGTCGGTCTCGCCGGAGCTCCGGCCGATCGCCGAAGGCATCCGGGCCCACCACGAGCGCTGGGACGGCAGCGGCTATCCGAAGGGCCTGGCCGGCGAGCACATCCCACGCGCGGGGCGGATCGTGTCCGTCGTCGACGTGTTCGAGGCGCTCACGTGCAAGCGCCCTTACCGGGATCCCCAGCCGGTGCAGGAGGTCCTGGCGTTCCTCCGCGACAAGTCGGGGTGGTGGTTCGACCCCACGCTGGTCCAGCTGCTGGAGGATCTGTACTGGAAGGGACAGATCTACACGGTCGATGCGATGCGCACACCGTCCCCGGTGGAGGAGCCGGCGGCGGTCCTGCCGGTCGGCGAGGCCGAGGAGGCCATCCTCCGCAGCCTGGCCACGACCACCGATTACCAGCTCGGCTCGAGCGGCCGCCCGTAGTCGTCCTGCAGCCGGAACGTGTCGTCCTCTGTCGTGTAGCCGTGGGCGATCTCCAGGACGCGTCCCCGCCGATCGCCGGTGTTCGTGATCCGATGGGGTTCCTCGGCCCGGACCACGAACTCCTCGCCGGTCCTGGCGTCGACCACTCGGTTCCCGACCTGGATCCGCAGGCCGTCGTCGAGCACCACCCACATCTCGTCGCGCAGCTGATGGTAGTGCTCGCTCGTCGTCTGCCCCGGCTCGATCGTGATGATGCGGACCGAGGACGGCTGGTTGAGGGCATAGGTGGCGACCTTGCCCCAGGGCTTCTCCACGATCATGGCGCCCCCTTCGGCAGCTCCTCGAGGAGGCCGGCCATCTCGATCGCCGCGGTGGCCGCCTCCCATCCCTTGTTCCCGTGCTCGCCCCCGGCGCGGTCGAGCGCCTGGGCCATCGTCTCCGTCGTCAGGACGCCGAACACGCACGGCACCCCGGTGTCCAGCGCGACCCGTTGGATCCCTCGCGCGCACTCCCCCGCGACGTACTCGAAGTGCGCGGTCTCCCCCCGGATGACCGCGCCCAGACACACCACGGCGTCAAACCCCTCGCTCTCGGCCAGCCGCTTCGCCACCAGCGGCAGCTCGAACGCGCCGGGCGTCCACGCCACCTCGACGTCGTCGTCGGCCACGCCGTGATGCCCGAGGGCGGCCAGCGCGCCCTCCAGGAGCCGCGAGGTGACCACCTCGTTGAACCGGCTGACCGCCACGGCGAATCGCCGGCCCCGCGCCGCCCGCGACCCCTCGTGCACGATCGGGCTCACGAGCGCTCGCCTCCCGGCTCGAGGTTCTCCAGCAGGTGGCCGAGCTTCTCCCGCTTGGCCCGAAGGTAGGCGATGTTGTGCTCCGTCGGCGTCGTCTCCAGGGGAACGCGCTCGACGATCGACAGGCCGTACCCCTCGAGCCCGGCACGCTTCGTCGGGTTATTCGTCAGCAGACGCATCGTGCGCACGCCGAGGTCGTACAGGATCTGCGCCCCGATCCCGTAGTCGCGGGGGTCCGGCTCGAAGCCGAGCGCCTGGTTCGCCTCAACCGTGTCGGCACCCTGCTCCTGAAGGCGGTACGCCCGAAGCTTGTGCGTGAGGCCGATGGCCCGGCCCTCGTGGCCCCGGATGTACAGCACCACGCCCCGCCCGGCCGCCCCGATCTTTCCGAGCGCGTCGTCGAGCTGGGTGCCGCAGTCGCACCGGAGGGACTGGAACACGTCACCGGTCAGGCACTCGGAGTGCACTCGCACCAGGATGTTGCGGCCGTCCCCCACCTCGCCCAGCACCATGGCCACGTGGACGCGGCCGTCGACCGCACTCTCGAAGGCCACCGCACGGAACCGGCCGTAGATCGTGGGGATCGATGCGTCGGCGACCCGGCGCACCAGCCGCTCCCGGCGGCGTCGGTACCCGATCAGGTCCGAGATCGAGATGATCCTGAGCCCGTGGGCCCGCGCGAACCGGGCCAGCTCGGGGAGGCGGGCCATCGTGCCGTCCTCGTTGACGATCTCGCCGAGGACGCCGGCCGGGGACAGCCCCGCCAGCCTGGCCAGGTCCACCGCGGCCTCGGTGTGGCCGGCGCGCTTCAGCACGCCGCCCTCGCGGTAGCGCAACGGGAAGATGTGTCCCGGACGCACCAGGTCCCGCGGCCGGGTCGAGGGGTCCACGATGGCCCGGATCGTGGCGGCCCGGTCCGAGGCAGAGATCCCCGTGGTGGTGCCCTTCAACGCATCGACCGACACCGTGAACGCCGTGCGCTGGAGATCAGTGGCGTCCGCCACCATCAGCGGGATCTCGAGCTCGTCGAGCCGCTCCCCCACGATGGGCATACAGATCACCCCGCTGGTGTGGCGGACCATGAACGCGATCCGCTCGGGGGTGACCAGCTCGGCGGCCATGATCAGGTCCCCCTCGTTCTCCCGTTCCTCGTCGTCGACCACGATCACCATCCGGCCCTTGCGGATGTCCTCGATGGCGTCCTCGATCGTGTCCAGGTGGGTGGCGCCGTCGGCCGTCGGCATCTTCCGAACGGGATCGCTCATGCCGGCCTCCCCGTGAGGAGCGCCTCGACGTACTTGGCCACCACATCGACCTCGAGGTTGACCCGGTCGCCGGGACGCAACTCGCCGAGCGTGGTGACCTGGAGCGTGTGCGGGACCAGGGCCACCGTGAAGGTGCCGTCCTCCTTGATGGACGACACCGTCAGGCTGACCCCGTCCACCGCCACCGAACCCTTGCCGACCACGTACCGGGCCAGGCCGTCGGCCGGCCGCACCCGGAGGATCGCCCGATCGCCGTCCACGGCCTCGACCGTGCCCACGCCGTCGACGTGGCCCTGCACCAGGTGGCCTCCCAGGCGACCGGCCAGCGTGACCGGGCGCTCCAGGTTCACCCCGCCTCCGGGCTGAAGGGAGCCCAGCGTGGTCCGGGCCAGCGTCTCCTCGGTCAGGTCGAACGCGAGGGCGCCGTCCCGCCGCTCCGCTACCGTGAGGCACACCCCGCTCACCGCGATCGAGCTCCCGACCCCGGCATCGCCGCTGACGGTGCTGCACTCGACGACCAGCCGCCGTCCGGCCTCACGAACCCGGCCCCGCTCCTCAACGATCCCGGTGAACACGAGCCACCACCTTGATGTCGGGGCCGACCCGCACGACCTGGTCGAGGTCGAGTCGGAACGGCGCGGCGATCGTGGGGATCCCCCCGCCCATCAGCACGCTTGGCGCGTCCTGGCCGCCCACCAGGATCGGGGCGAAGTACACCACGACCTCGTCGACGAGCTCGCTGCGGACCGCCTCCCAGGCCAGCGTGGGCCCACCCTCGAGGAGCACCGACTGGACGTCGCGCTTGCCGAGCCCCCGGAGCAGGTCCTCCAGCGGGATCAGCGCCGAGCCGGCGTCGTCCATCACGAGGACCTCGGCCCCCGCGGCCCTCCAGGCCTCGCGCCGCCACGTGGGAGCACCCTCGGTGGTGGCCACCAGCGTCGGGGCGGCCCCGTCCGAGACGATCCGGTGCGTCTCGGGGACCATCCCCCTCCCGTCCACCACCACCCGCAGCGGCGGGCGGCCACGGTAGCCGGGATCGCGCACGGTCAGCGATGGATCGTCCCGGAAGGCCGTCCCGGCGCCGATCATGACGGCGTCCGCGGCTCCCCGCATCCGGTGCACGTCCGCCCTGGCCTCCTCACCCGTGATCCACTTCGACGAGCCGTCCCGCGCCGCCACCTTCCCGTCCAGCGACGCGGCCATCTTCAGCGTCACCTGGGGGAACCCGGTTCGAAGGTGCTTGAGGAACGGCGAGTTCAGCCTGGCCGCCCGGTCCTCGAGGACTCCGACCGAGACCTCGACGCCGGCCGCCCGGAGGGCGGCCAGCCCCCGGCCGTCGACCGCCGGATTCGGGTCGGCCATGGCCGCC
>DASQWG010000145.1:0-6588 GCA_035640375.1 Actinomycetota bacterium | reverse complement strand
CGAAGTGGATCAGCAGGGCCGGCCCGGTGGTCCAGGCCAGGAGCCACTTGCCGTGGCGCTCTGGCTCCTCGAAGCGATGCCCACGGAGCGCCCGGTCGAGGGAGACCGGGCCGGTGTTGCGCAGGATCCCCGGGTCGGTGGTCACCACCCGTTGGATCCGGCGACCCGTCGCGTGGCGCGACAGGATCCCGCGGGCGTGCTCGACGTCGGGAAGCTCGGGCACGGCGGCTTATGGGACGAGCGAGGCGGCGAGGTCGCGGACCCGGCGTTCGATCTCGTCCCGGATCTCACGCACCTCCTGGATGGGCAGGCCCGCCGGGTCCGGCAGGTCCCAGTCCTCGTACCGCGTTCCGGGATAGACCGGACACGCGTCGCCGCAGCCCATCGTGACCACCACGTCCGCCTCCCGGACCGCCTCGTTCTCGAGGAGGCGGGGCCGGGCCGACGCCAGGTCGATGCCCGCCTCCCGCATCGCCTCGACCACGCCGGGATGGACGTCCTCCGCGGGCTGGGTCCCCGCCGACAGCACTCGCACGCGGTCGCCAGTGATCCGTTCGAGCATCGCCGCCGCCATCTGCGACCGGCCCGCGTTGTGCACGCAGACGAAGAGGACGGTCGGGATCATCCGACGAACTTGTAGCCGAGTCCCCTGACCGTCACCAGGTGCACGGGGTGGTGCGGATCCTCTTCGATCTTCCGGCGGATCCGCTTGACGTGCACGTCGAGGGTCTTCGTGTCGCCGAAGTAATCCGACCCCCACACCGCGTCGATCAGGAAGTCCCGGGTGAGCAGGCGTCCCTTCCGTCGCAGGAACGTCTCCAGGAGATCGAACTCCTTGGGCGGGAACGCCACGGCCTCCCCCCGGACCCGGGCCTCGTGCCGGGCGACATCGAGCTCGACCGGCCCGCCCGCCACGACCTCGTGCTGCTCGGTCCGGTCCTCGTCCACCCGGGCCCGACGCAGGTTTGCGCGGACCCGGGACACGAGCTCGCGCATCGAGAACGGCTTCGTCACGTAGTCGTCGGCGCCGAGCTCCAGACCGGCCACCTTGTCGGCCTCGGAATCCTTGGCGGTCAGGATGATGACCGGCACCGAGGACTCCCCGCGGATGGCCCGGCAGACGTCGAGGCCGGTGACCTCGGGAAGCATGAGGTCCAGGAGCACCAGGTCCGGCCCCGTCTCGCGGAACCGCTCCAGTGCCTGCCGCCCGTCGCCGGCGGTGGAGACGGAGAACCCCTCACGCTCCAGGTTGTAGCGGATCGAGTCGGCCAGCGATCCCTCGTCCTCCACGACCAGGATCCGCCCGTGACCCTCAGCTCCCAGGGCTGACCTCCGGGTGGGAGGCATCGGTGAACTCCTGGAATTCGCCGGTGAGCAGGAAGGCGACCTGCTCGCCGATGTCGACGGCGTGGTCTCCCACCCGCTCAAGCTGACGGGAGACGATCATCATCCGGATCGCCCACTCCAGCGTGTCCTGGTCGTCTGAGCACGCCGCGACCTCCCGGTAGATCCCGCGGTTGAGGCGGTCCACGGGATCGTCCATCTCGGGGAGCCGCTGGGCCAGGGCGAGGTCACGCCTGACCAAGGCGTCCAGGGACGCCCTGATCATCGGCCGGACCACGTCCGCCATCTCTCGCAGGTGCGTCAGGATCCCCTGGTTCGCTGGGAGGGTCTTGGTCGCCCGGGCGATCTTCACGATGTTTACCGCGATGTCGCCGATCCGCTCGAGGTGCAGGTTGATGTGGATGATGGCGGAGAGCAGGCGGAGGTCGCCGGCCACCGGAGTCTGGAGGGCCAGCAGCTCCAGCCACCGACGCTCCAGGTCGACGTAGCGCTCGTCGATGGCGTCGTCGCCGGCGATGACGGCGTCGATCTCGGCCTCGTCACGCGACGTCAACACGTCGACGGCCCGTCCGAGCTGCCGCTCCACGAGCTCGCCCAGGGAGAGGATCTCGAGCTCAAGGGCCTCGAGCTCCTCGTGGAAGTGCCGTCGCGCCTTCATCGACCTCGCCATCCAGTGGATCCCCGTCCGGCCCATCGTCACGCCCCGATGGACCGGAACGATCGTACCGTCCCCGGCGCGTGCCGGGGCCCGCGACCGCTTCGCACGAGCTTCACCGGAACGAGCATAGGCAGGTCGGGCCACCTCGACGGTCTCCAGGAACGATGTTCATCGCTCGTTCACCTGATGGACAGGGCTCGGCCACGACCGCGACCTAGCATCCGCCCCGAGTGGGACACCCCGAGGGGAAGGAGATGGGAATGAGGAAGCCGCGGATGCTCGTGGCCGCTCTCGTCGCGCTCGCGCTGGTCGGCGCGGCCTGTGGCGGCTCGAGCGAGGCCAGAGGTGGAGCGGGCGGCGATGGCGCGCTGACCGGATCGATCTTCATCTCGGGATCGTCGACGGTGGAGCCGATCAGCTCGTTGGTTGCGGAGCTCTTCGCCGAAGAGAACCCAGACGTCGAGATCACGGTTGAGGGCCCGGGGACCGGGGACGGCTTCGAGCTGTTCTGCAACGGCGAGACCGACATCTCTGACGCGTCCAGGCCGATCGAGCAGGAGGAGATCGACGCCTGCGAGGCCAACGGGATCGAGTACACGGAGCTCGAGGTGGCCCTGGACGGGATCTCCGTGCTGACCTCGCCGGGCAACGACAGCGCCCAGTGCCTCAACAGCGGCGACCTCTACGCGCTGGTAGGCCCGGAGTCCGAGGGGTTCGACTCGTGGGCCGACGCGAACGACCTCGCTGCCGAGGTCGATGCATCGGCGGCGCCGTACCCCGACGCCCCGTTGGACATCACGGCGCCCGGTGAGGAGTCCGGCACCTACGACGCGTTCATCGAGCTGTCGGGCATCCCCGACATCGCCGTGGAGCGGGGCCTGTCCGAGGACGAGTCGGAGACCACCCGACCCGACTACCAGGCCTCGGCCAACGACAACGTGATCATCGACGGGATCGCCGGCTCGGACACGTCGTTCGGATGGGTCGGGTTCTCGTTCTTCGAGCAGAACCAGGACGTCGTGAAGGCCTTCGAGATCGACGGCGGTGAGGGGTGCGTGGCTCCCTCGTTCGAGACGATCGCCGACGGCTCCTACCCACTGTCCCGGTCGCTGTACATCTACGTGAACAACGCTAAGGCGGCCGAGAACGACGCCCTGGCCTCGTACGTCGACTTCTATCTGAGCGACACGGGCTTGCGGACGGCGGTCCAGGAGGTGGCCTACGTGGTCCTCCCCGACGATCGGATCGAGGCCACCCGAGGCACCTGGGAGAGTGCCTCGCCTGCGTAGAGGGCTGACCCGTCGCGGGGGCCGGACGATACCGGGAAACGCGGTATCCTCCGGCCCTCCGCGCGTGGGGGAGGGGACGTGGCGGCCGTAGGCATCGCGGAGCTCCAGGGGAGCGTCCGGCGACGGCGCCGGGAGGCCCGTATCCGTCGAAGCTTCCTGGCGGCAGCGGCTCTGGCCATCGTCATCAACGTGGCCATCCTGTTCTCGCTGCTCGATGGGGTGGTGGACTTCCTTCACGAGCTGGTCGAGGGCCCCGGGCTCGGCGTCCTCTGGAACGACACCGGGTGGTTCCCGCGACGCAACCTCTTCGACGTGAAGACCGTGTTCATGGGAACCCTGATGATCTCGGTGATCGCCATGCTCGTGGCCGCGCCCCTCGGCCTGGGGGCGGCGATGTACCTCTCCGAGTACGCGAGCCGGCGGGCCCGGCGCATCCTCAAGCCGATCCTGGAGATCCTGGCGGGCGTCCCGAGCGTGGTGATGGCCTACTTCGTGCTCAGCTTCATCAGCCCCGACGTCGTCCAGCGGCTCTTCGCCACCGCCACCTTCTACAACATGCTGGGCGCCGGGATCGGCGTCGGCATCCTGATCAGCCCGATCGTGGCTTCCGTGGCCGAGGACGCCATGCACGCCGTCCCGACGACGCTGCGGGAGGCGTCGTTCGGGCTGGGGGCCCGACGGAAGGCTACCACCCTCCGGACCGTGTTCCCCGCAGCGATCTCCGGGATCGTGGCCGCGCTGATCCTCGGCGTGTCACGGGCCATCGGTGAGACCCTGATCGTGACGCTGGCCGCGGGGGCCACGGGCGGCTCGGCGTTCACCGTCGACCCGCTGGGGCCCGGGCAGACAATGACGGCCGCGCTGGCCTCGCTGGCCACCGGGTCCGACCAGGTGAAGGGCGGGAGCGCGGCGTTCCCCAGCCTGTTCTTCCTGGGAGCGCTGCTGTTCCTGTTCACGCTGGTGCTCAACCTGGTCAGCGACCGGTTCGTCCGCCGGGTCCGCAGGAGGTACTGACCGGTGGCAGAGACGGCCACCCTGGAACGGCCCGGCCCCACGGCCGAGGCCGTGCGTCGGGCCCTCCGAGGGAAGCGGGCCGACCTCGGCGGCCTGGCGTTCCAGGCCGCGCTCCTGCTAGCCCTGCTCCTGGCGCTGGCCGTCCTGGTGACCCTGATCGCCGACGTCCTGGGGACCGCGCTGAAGGTGTTCGCCCATCGAGGGACCACCTTCCTGACCGACAACCTCTCGTCGTTGCCCGAGCGGGCCGGCGTGGGACAGGGGATCGTGGGATCGCTGTGGCTGATGGGGTTCGTGGCGGTCATCGCGTTCCCGCTCGGCATCGCCGCGGCGATCTATCTCGAGGAATATGCCGCCGACACCCGTTTCACCCGGTTCCTCACGGCCAGCATCCGCAACCTCGCCGGCGTTCCGTCGGTCGTGTATGGGCTGCTCGGCCTGGCCCTGTTCGTCCAGCTGCTCAGCGGCGTGACGGGGGGACGGAGCCTCATGAGCGGTGGGCTCACCATGGCCGTCCTGGTCCTGCCCATCGTCATCATCACCTCCGCGGAGGCGATCCGGGCGGTGCCGCAGGGGATCCGGGAGGCCGGCTTCGGGGTGGGGGCCACGCGCTGGGAGGTGATCCGGAGTCACGTCCTGCCGTATGCCGCGCCCGGCGTGCTGACCGGCACGATCCTGGCGCTCGGTCGAGCCCTCGGCGAGGCCGCCCCGCTCCTGCTCATCGGCGGCGCCCCGACGTTCTTCGCCACAGGGGAACGAGGCTTCGTGGAGACCCTGCAGGGCGAGTACACGGCCCTGCCGGCGATCATCTTCACCTGGTCGCGCAAGTCCCTGCGGGCGTTCGGAGACTCGACGGCGGCGGCCATCGTGGTCCTCTTGGCCGTCTTGCTGCTGATCAACGCGACGGCGATCCTCCTGCGGAACCGGTACGAGCGAAAGTGGTGATAGCGTGGATTCCGAGACCATGACCGAGCGGGCCGACGTCGGCGAGCCGGCACACGCCCCCGCACACTTCGACGTCCGGCACTCCGAGCGCTCGGGCCGCGCGGTGATCTTCGACATCCGCGACCTGTCGGTGCTGTACGGCGGGTTCCGGGCCGTGCGCGACGTGTCGCTGCCGATCCGGGAGAACGAGATCACCGCCCTGATCGGGCCGTCGGGGTGTGGAAAGACCACCGTCCTGCGATGCCTCAACAGGATGAACGACCTCGTCGAGGGGGCTCGGGTCGAGGGCACGATCCTGTACCACGGGATCGATCTGTACGACAACCGCGTCGACCCGGTGGAGGTCCGGCGCCGGATCGGGATGGTGTTCCAGAAGCCGAACCCGTTCCCCAAGTCGATCTACGACAACGTGGCCTTCGGCCCCAAGATCGCCGGGTTCAAGGGCAACATGGACGACCTGGTCGAGGAGTCACTCCACAAGGCGGTGCTGTGGGACGAGGTGAAGGACAAGCTGAAGGAGTCCGGCATGGCCCTCTCCGGCGGTCAGCAGCAGCGCCTGTGCATCGCCAGAGCGATCGCCACGCGGCCCGACGTGATCCTCATGGACGAGCCGTGCTCCTCGCTCGATCCGATCGCCACCCTGCGGATCGAGGAGCTGATGCAGGAGCTGGTGGCCGACTACACGATCGTGATCGTGACTCACAACATGCAGCAGGCCGCCCGGGTCAGCGACCGGACCGCGTTCTTCACGGTCGACGTCCGTGAGGACGGCCAGCGGACCGGCACCCTGGTCGAGTACGACCGGACCGAGGTGATCTTCACGAATCCGTCGGAGAAGCGGACCGAAGACTACGTCACCGGCCGATTCGGGTAGCGGGGGCCGATCGAGAACCGGAGGTTGTGAGGAGGCCGTCGGGGGAAGGTCGACGGCCTCGCTCACTCGCCCCGGACCGGTCCCCCCGAGGAGGGTGGGGGTGGCCTCCCCGGGGGTCTCGGCGTCGCGGACCTGACACCGGAGCACGACCATCGGCCCGGCGGACCCGGCCGGGGACCCTCGGCGACGGTCGTGTCCACCTCAGTCCTCCCGTTGCAGGAGCCGGCCCACCGAGGCTAGGGCGGTACCCCTGATCCGCTCGCCCACGGCCTCGACGAGCTCCGGGGTCGGCAGGCCGGGTGCCGGCTCGGTCGGGCGGGCCGGAGCGGTACCCGTGGATCGCGGCCGAGAGGCGGCCGTGGGGACGGACGTCGGCCCGGCCCTGAGCGAGATACCGGATGCCACGAACCGACCGTACCGAGGGAAGGTGGCGTCCCCGGGGAGCGCGGGTGAACGTGGCGGGA
>DASQWG010000144.1:0-5741 GCA_035640375.1 Actinomycetota bacterium | reverse complement strand
GCCGGCGGCTCAGCCGGTTCGGGCGGCTCCGGCTCGCCCGGGGGAGGCGAGAGCGGAGGCAACGACGATCCCGTTGGGAACATCGCCGATGACGTCGGCGATGTCGTCGACGAGACCACGGGCACGGTCGGCGATGTCGTGGATGAGACCACGGGCACGGTCGGCGATGTCGTGGACGAGACCACGGGCACGGTCGGTGACGTCGTCGACGGAGTCGGCGGCGGCGCCGGCAACATCGGCTCGTAGCCGCCCGGCCGGCCGAGACCCCAAGGCTACAATGGCTGGATGACCCCGGCCGAATCCGCACCCGCGCGTCCGGTCCGAACCACTGCCGGGCCGGTCATGATCATCGGCGGCGCCGAGGACAAGCGGCGTGACCGCACCATCCTCGGTCGGTTCGTCGAGCTGGCCGGCGGGCCGGACGCCCAGATCGCCGTCATCGCCACCGCGTCGACCTTCGGCCAGCGGGCCAACGCCCGGTACTCGGAGCTGTTCGCCGAGCTCGGTGCCGGCCACGTCACCGGCCTGTGCCCCCTGGCCCGGGAGGAGGCCAACGACCAGGCGGTCAGCGCGCCGGTGGCCGAAGCCTCGGGGGTGTTCCTCACCGGTGGGAACCAGCTCCGGCTGGTCTCGGTGGTGGGAGGGACCCGCCTCGAGGACGCCCTGGCCTCCGCGCACGACCGCGGCGTGGTCGTGGCCGGGACCTCCGCGGGCGCCAGCGCCGTGGCCGCACACATGGTCGCGTTCGGCCGATCCGGGGCCAGCCCGAAGCACCGGATGATCCACCTCTCCGCAGGGCTCGGGCTCGTCGAAGGCGTCGTGGTCGATCAGCACTTCGAGCAGCGGGGTCGGTGGGGACGGCTGCTGGCCGCGGTGGCGCTGTCCCCGCGGCTCCTGGGGATCGGCCTGGACGAGGACACCGCGGCGATCATCCACCCCGACCGGACCCTCGAGGTGCTCGGCCGCGGGGCGGTCACGATCGTCGACGGGCGCGAGGTGGTGACCGACGCCCACCAGATCAAGGGGCACCGCCCGATGATGGTCTCGGGCGCCGTGGTCCACGCCCTGCCCGCGGGCTCGTGGTTCGACCTGCGGGCCCGCGCCCTGATCCAGCCAGCAGAGGACCGGGAGCTGGAGGCCTCGGAGTGAGCACCGGCCGGGCTGAGCGGGAGCGCGTCCGGCGCGAGGCACCCTCGGAGAAGCCGCCGCCCCGGCCCGACCTCCGGATCCTGGAGACCCAGGTCTTCCGGGGGCCGAACTACTGGTCGTACGAACCGTGCATCCGTCTGCTGGTCGACCTCGGCTCGCTCGAGCACTGGCCCTCGCACTCCCTGGCCGGGTTCAACGAGACCCTCCTCGACCTCCTCCCCGGCCTGCGCGACCACTCCTGCTCCCTCGGACGCCCGGGCGGGTTCGTGGAGCGACTCGAGGACGGAACCTGGCTGGGCCACGTGGCAGAACACGTGGCCATCGCGCTCCAGCGCGAGACCGGCGCGCACGTGTACCGAGGGAAGACCCGCAGCGCCACGGAGGCCGGCACCTACAACGTGATCTACGGCTACGGCGAGGAGCGGGTCGGCCTCCAGGCCGGGAACCTGGCGGTCCGCCTGGTCAACCACCTCGTCGAGGCCGATCCCGCCTTCGACTTCCTGGCCGAGCTCGAGGACCTGATCCTGCTGGCGGAGCGCCGCGCGTTCGGTCCCTCCACCCAGGCGCTGGTAGACGAGGCAATGAGCCGGGACGTCCCGTTCATCCGGCTGAACGAGCAATCGCTGGTCCAGCTCGGTCAGGGGCGCTACCAGCGCCGGATCCGGGCCACCATGACCTCGAACACCCCGGCGCTAGCCGTCGACATCGCCTCCGACAAGAACCTCACGAACCGGCTGCTGGCCGCGGCCGGCCTCCCCGTCCCGAAGTCCGAGATCGTCCGGGACGCCGAGGCCGCCGTGGCCGCGGCGGAGCGGGTCGGGTATCCCGTCGTGACCAAGCCGCTCGACGGGAACCACGGCCGAGGGGTCGGCCTGGACATCCGTGATCCCGAAGCGGTTCGATCGGGGTTCGACCGGGCCATCGGCGAGTCCCGCCGCGGGCTCGTGGTGGTGGAATCCTTCGTCGCCGGGAACGATTACCGAGTGCTCGTGGTCGGCGGCCACATGGTGGCCGTGGCCCAGCGGGTCCCCGCTCACGTGATCGGCGACGGGACGCACACGGTCCGCGAGCTCGTGGAGATCGCCAACGAAGACCCCCGCCGCGGGATCGGCCACGAGAAGGTCCTCACCCGCATCAAGATCGACGATGCTGCCGGGGAGCTGGTCCGCAAGCAGGGGTTCGGGCTCGACGAGGTGCCGCCCGAAGGCACGATGGTGAAGCTCGTCGAGACCGGCAACATGTCGACCGGCGGGATCTCGATCGACCGGACCTGGGAGGCGCACGAAGAGAACGTCGAGATCGCCGAGGAGGCCGCCCGGGTGGTGGGGCTCGACGTGGCCGGCATCGACTTCCTCACCCCGGACATCTCCCAGCCGGTCCGGGAGACCGGCGGAGCCATCGTCGAGGTGAACGCGGCTCCAGGCTTCCGGATGCACACCAACCCGACCGAGGGCGAGGCCCAGTACGTGGCCAAGCCGGTGGTGGACCTGCTGTTCCCGCCGGGGACACCGTCGCGGATCCCGATCGTCGCGGTGACCGGGTCGAACGGGAAGACCACCACCGTCCGGATGATCTCCCACATCTTCACGCGGATGGGCCGCAAGGTCGGGATCACCACCACCGACGGGATCTACATCGACGAGCGCCTGGTGCGGAAGGCCGACGCCAGCGGGCCGAAGTCGGCCCTGATGGTGCTGCAGAACCCACGGGTCGACTTCGCGGTGTTCGAGGTCGCCCGGGGGGGGATCCTCCGCGAGGGCCTCGGGTACGGCCGGAACGACGTGGCCGTGGTCCTGAACGTCACCGGCGACCACCTCGGGCTCAAGGAGATCGACTCGCTCGAGCAGCTGGCCGAGGTCAAGCGGGTGATCGTCGAGGCGGTCCCCCGGACCGGCGCGGCGGTGCTGAACGCCGACGACCCGCTGGTCGCCGAGATGCGCCGACACTGCTCGGGCTCGGTGATCCTGTTCTCGATGCAGGAATCGAACCCGCTCATCGAGCGGTGGGTCCGCCGGGGACGGAAGGCTTTGGTCCTCGACCGCGACGAGCGCGGGGAGCGCATCGCCATCCGCGAGGGGCGCCGGACGATGCCGATCGCCTACACTCACCTGCTGCCGGCAACCTTCGAGGGGCGGGCCCGGATGATGGTGCAGAACGCCATGGCGGCGGCCGCCGCGGCGCACGCCGCGGGCGCGCACCTCCACGACATCCGGCAGGGGCTCCGCACCTTCACCACCTCGATCTTCCAGGCGCCCGGACGGCTGAACCTGGTCGAGGTGAACGGGCTGAAGGTGGTCATCGACTACGCGCACAACGCCCACGGGCTCGAGGCCGTGGGCGAGTTCGTCGAGCGGGTGACCTCGGCCGCCCCGACCGGCCCGGGCGCTCCCGGCTCGGCGTCGTGGTCCGCGAACCTTCGGGTGGCGGTGGTCGCCACCCCCGGCGACCGCCGCGACGAGGATATGCGCGCGCTGGGCCAAGTGGCGGCCCGGTACTTCGACGACATCATCGTCCGCGAGGACGAGCGCACCCGCGGCCGGCGGCGCGGGGAGACCGCCGCGATGATCATGGAGGGCGTGCAGGAGGCGATGCGGGAGGGGGCCCGGGCCGGGAGCGCGGAGATCGTCCTCGAGGAGCAGGAGGCGGTCCGCCGGGCCCTGGACCGCAGCCGCCCCGGCGACCTGGTGGTCCTGTGCGTGGACCACGCCCGGGATGTCTTGGTGGAGCTGGAGTCCCGGCGGGTCACCACGGCCGGGGTTGCCGGCAACGGTGGCGGCGACGGCCAAGCCGTCGTGTCGATCCCCGAGTTCGGCGTCTAGGCCTCAGCCCGGCACGGGCTGGGGCGGCTGGGGCCCCACGTACCGAGCCCCGGGACGGATCAGCCGGTTGTCGGCGGCCTGCTCCATCACGTGAGTGCACCAGCCCACCACCCGGCTCACGGCGAACGTCGGCGTGAACAGCTCGCGGGGCATGCCGATCAGGTCGAGGACGATCCCCGCGTAGAACTCGACGTTCGGGTACAGCTCCCGGCCGGGCTTCAACTCACGGAGCACGTCAACCGCCTTCGTCTCGACCTGTCTGGCAAGGGCCACGCGATCCCCGTCGAGGGATTCGGCCACGTCGCGCAGCATCGTGGACCGCGGGTCGTCGGTTCGGTACACCCGGTGCCCGAACCCCATCAGCCGCTTCCCGGACTCCACGGCATCGCGGAGCCACCGGTCGGCTCGCTCCGGCGTGCCGATCTCGTCGAGCATGTCGAGGGCCCGGCTGGGGGCGCCGCCGTGCAGCGGCCCCGACAGCGCACCGAGGGCCCCGACCACGGCCGAGCCGAGGTCCGCTCCGGTCGAGGTGATGACCCGGGCGGCGAACGTCGACGCGTTGAAGCCGTGATCGATGGTCAGGGTCAGGTAGGTCTCCAGGGCGCGGGCGTGTGGCTCGGGGGGAGCCTCGCCGCGCATCATGTACAGGTAGTTCGCGGCGTGGCCGAGGTCGTCGCGGGGCGGGATCGGGTCCCGGCCGTTCCGGAGCCGGTACAGGGCCGCCACGATCGTGGGGAACACCGCGCAGGTCCGCATCGCCTGCGACCGCAGCTCCGCGGCCTCGACGTCGAGCCACGGCGGGAACGCCAGGGACAGGATCGAGTAGGCGGCGCGCAGCGCGTCGAGCGGATCGAACCGATCACCTGCCCGGGCGATCGCGGGGAGGACCGGCAGCAGGCTCTCCGGCAGGCTACGCAGCGGCCGGATCTCTTCGGCGAACGCCTTCGCGGCCGCGTCGTCGGGCAGCTCACCCTCGAACAGCAGGTGCCACACGTCCTCGAAGCTCCGCTTCGCGGCCAGGTCCGGGGCGCTGTACTGGCGGTAGTGGAAGAAGCCCTCCCGGCCCCGGACGTCCCCCACCGTGGTCTCGGCCACGGCGACGCCTTCGAGCCCGGGAGGCACCTCGGCGGCGGGACGGTCCACCGGTTGGATCCGGGCCACCCGAACCAGGTCCCGGAGCGAGACCACCCCGACCAGCCGGCCATCCTCGACCACCGGCAGATGCCGGTAGCCTCGCTCCTGCATCCGCTCCATGGCCGTCGACGGTTCGGCGTGGGGCGGGATCGTGTCGGGATCGCTCGTGGCCCATTCCGACAGCCGGGCTTCTGAGGAGGGCGTGGGGCCGGCGGCCAGCCGCACCAGATCTCGCTCGGTCAGGATGCCGACGGGACGGTCTCCGTCGACGACCACGATCGAGCCCACGCCGGCTTCCGCCATCCGGGCCGCCGCCGCCGCCACACTCTGGTCGGGCGATGCCGTGATGACGGGGCTGCTCATGAGGTCGGCCACCGTCGTGGCCGGTCCGCCTGCGGCCGTGCTCACTCGTCCCGGTCCAGGACCAGGCACACGCCGTTGATGCAATAGCGGAGCCCGGTCGGGGCCGGACCGTCATCGAACACGTGGCCGAGATGGCTGCCGCACCGGCGGCACACCACCTCGGTTCGGACCATGCCGTGGGACCGGTCCTCCCTCAGCTCGACGGCCTCGGCCAGGGCCGGCTCGGTGAAGCTCGGCCACCCGGTCCCGCTGTCGAACTTCGCGTCGGAGCGAAAC
>DASQWG010000143.1:0-3164 GCA_035640375.1 Actinomycetota bacterium | reverse complement strand
AGACCGTGGTCAACCCGAGGCTACCGCTGGCCGTGGGCATCGGCCTGGATGCGGGGGAGGCGGTGCCGGTGGAAAACGGCTACCGCGGCGGTGCGCTCAACCTGGCGGCCCGGCTGTGCTCGCTGGCGGCGCCCGCAGAGGTGCTGGCCAGCAGGGAAGTGGTCCATCTCGCCCGGAGGGTGGAGGGGGTCACAGTGGTGGAGCGAGGTCCGGTCCGGCTCAAGGGCCTGGCCGAGCCGGTCCACGTCCTCAGGCTGCGGGCCGAGGCGGAGGATCCGGCCGAGGACGTGGCGTTCCGGCGGGCCCTGGGTGCCGCGGCGGTACGGCTCGCTCCGGCCGTTCCCGGAACGATCGTCGCCAACCCGTACAAGGGCCTCCGGGCCTTCGAGGAAGCCGACGCCCCGGAGTTCTTCGGCCGGGAGGACCTCATCCGGCAGCTGGTCGACCGCCTTGGCGAGACTCGGTTCCTCGCGGTCGTGGGCCCAAGCGGCAGCGGAAAGTCGTCCGTGGTTCGCGCCGGGCTGATCCCGGCGATCCGTGGCGGCGCCCTCCCCGGCTCCAACGAGTGGCTGGTGGCCGATCTGCTGCCCGGCGCGTACCCGATCGCCGAGCTGGAGGCGGCGCTGCTACGCGTGGCGGTGCATCCGCCGAGCAGTTTGATCGAGCAGCTGGAGCGCGACGAGCAGGGCCTGCTTCGAGCGACGAAGCGGATCCTTCCGGCGGACGACTCCGAGCTCCTCCTCGTCATCGACCAGTTCGAGGAGGTCTTCACTCTCGTTGAGGATGAGAACACTCGAACCCGTTTCCTGGAGATGCTCGAGACCGCCGTCACGGATCCGCGGAGCCGGCTTCGGGTTGTGGTCACGCTCCGAGCCGACTTCTACGACCGGCCGTTGCTGTACCGAGGATTCGCCGAGCTGCTTCGATCACGGATCGAGGCGGTGATCCCCCTCTCCCCCGAAGAGCTGGAGCGAGCTATCTCAGGGCCGGCCAAGCGCGTCGACGTCCGCCTCGAGCAGGGGTTGGTCCCTCAGATGCTGGCCGACGTGTCGGATGAACCGGGTGCCCTGCCCCTGCTCCAGTACGCGCTGACGGAGCTGTTCGAGCGTCGAGACGACTCGATCCTCACCATGGACGCCTACCGGGCGATCGGCGGTGTCTCTGGAGCGCTCGGTCGGCGGGCCGAGGAGCTGTACCGAGGCCTCGATGGGAAGGGGCAGGAGGCAGCTCGCCAGCTCTTCCTTCGGCTCGTGGCCCTGGGCGAGGGAACGGAGGACACTCGCCGGCCGGTTCCCCGTTCGGAGCTCGAATCTCTGGACGTCGAGGGTCAGGCGATGGCATCGGTGATCGAGGCGTACGGGGCGTCCCGGCTGCTGTCGTTCGACCGCGACTCCCGGACCGGTGCCGCCACCGTGGAGGTCGCCCACGAGGCGCTGCTGACGGCGTGGGGTCGGCTCCGCCGATGGATCGACGAGGCACGCGAAGACGTCCGTACCGAGCGCCGGCTCTCCGCGGCGACCCGCGACTGGCTCGAGTCGGACCGCGACCCGTCCTTTCTCGTGATGGGCTCGCGACTCGATCAACTCGAGACGTGGCTCGGCGTCTCCGACATGTCGATCACCCCGGACGAGCGAGAGTTCGTGGAGGCCTCCCTCGCCGAGCGCGATCGGCGCCGGTCCGAGGAGGAGGCCCGCGAGCGGCGGGAGCGGGAGCTCGAGCGACGGTCGCTCCGCCGGCTCCGAGCCCTGGTCGCCGTGCTCACGGTGGCAGCGCTGATCGCCACCGGCCTGACCGTGTTCGCCTTCAACCAGCAGGAGCGGGCCGAGAGGGAGGGGACCGTGGCCGCGGCCCGGGAGCTGGCCGCCGCCTCAGTGGCCAACCTCGAAACAGACCCGGAGCGGAGCATCCTGCTGGCCCTCGAGGCGATCGAGCGGACCCGGTCCAGGGATGGTTCCGTGCTCCCCGAAGCGGTCGAGGCGCTCCACCGCGCCGTGGTGGCGTCGCGGATCGTCTTCTCCGTGCCAGGGATCGGCGGCTGGCTGGACTGGAGCCCGGACGGAACCCGGTTCGTCACCGAAGGGCCGGAGGAGACCGGGATTGTGGATATCAGGAATGCCGAGACGGGCGAGTCGATGCTCTCCTTCAAAGGACATGACGCCGACCTGAACAACGTCGCATTCAGCGGCGACGGCTCCATGCTCGCGACGGCGGGAGACGACGGCGCGGCGAAGGTCTGGGATCCCGATTCTGGCCGGGAGCTGGGAAGCCTCCAGGGGCCCGAGGGCCCGGTGCTGGGACCCTCGTTCAGCCCCGACGGGTCACTCGCCGCGGCGGCGTGGCTATTCGAAGACACCGTACGCGTCTGGGACGTCGCCACGGGAAAGACCGTCCATGAGCTCGATCTGGTCCCGGGGCCGTTCAGGACCTCGTTCAGCCCCGATGGCCGCCAGCTGGCCATCGCCAGCGAGGAGGGGGTGGCGGTGGTGGTGGACGTCCGCACCGGGAAGGAGTTGCTCTCGCTCGAGGGACATGAGGGTGAGGTCCGGGACGTGGACTGGAGTCCCGACGGCCGGTGGATCGCCACCTCCAGCTTCGATTCCACGGTCGGCATCTGGGACGCCCGCACCGGGGACTTGAAGTTCAGCCTCTTCCATGACGGGCCCGTCGCGGACGCGGACTGGAGCCCGGATGGGAGCCGCCTGGTGGCCGCAAGCGGTCGGGCCACGGTGTGGGAGGTGACGGGCACCGGCGGGAGGCGGCTGTTCTCGCTCTCGGCCCAGGACGCCAGCGCGGGGATGCAGGGCGTGGCCTTCTCGCCGGACGGCGATCGGGTGCTGACCGGAGACGCCGGGATCACCGCGGCCAAGGTTTGGGACGTGAGCCGCACCGGAGACGCGGAGTGGGCCAACATCCCCGGGAACCCGGAGTGGGTCACCGGCGTCGCATTCGCCCCCTCGGGCGACGAGCTGGTCGTCAGCGGTGAGCATGGATCGGTGGGTGTCTGGAATCCGGAGACCGGGAAGGTCATCCAGACGCTCGAGGCCCACGGCTCTGCCTCGGAGCCCGGCCTCGTAGCCGACCTCGACGTGAGCCCGGACGGGGCGCAGATCGCCACGGTCCGGATACCGGACACTGCGATGAGTGTCTGGGATAGGGCCACCGGG
>DASQWG010000142.1:0-2141 GCA_035640375.1 Actinomycetota bacterium | reverse complement strand
GCTTCGACGACGTGGCCATCGTCCCCTCGAGGCGGACCCGGGACCCCGCCGACGTCGAGATCTCCTGGGACCTCGACGCCTGGCGGTTCGAGCTTCCCCTGATGGCCTCGGCCATGGACGCCGTGGTCTCGCCGGCCACGGCGGTCGAGATCGGCCGCCTTGGGGGCCTGGCCGTCCTGAACCTCGAGGGGCTCCAGACCCGCTACGAGGACCCCGAGCCCGTGTTCGACGAGATCGCCGGCCTGCCCGAGGAGAAGGCCACCCGTCGGATGCAGGAGCTCTACCGCGAGCCGGTCAGGGAGGAGCTGGTGGTTCGGCGGATCCGCGAGATCCGGGAGGGTGGAGTCACCGCTGCGGCGTCCCTCACGCCCCAACGCGTCCGGCAGTACGCGCCCCTGGTGCTGGAGGCCGAGCTCGACCTGCTGGTGATCCAGGGGACCGTGGTCTCCGCCGAGCACGTTTCCACGAGGTCGGAGCCGCTCAACCTGAAGGAGTTCATCGCCCGCTTCGACATCCCCGTGGTGGTGGGTGGGTGCGCCTCGTACTCAACCGCGCTCCACCTGATGCGGACCGGCGCCGTCGGGGTCCTCGTCGGCGTGGGCCCGGGCGCCGCGTGCACCACCCGCGGCGTCCTCGGCGTGGGCGTTCCCCAGGCCACCGCCATCGCCGACGCCTCTGCGGCCCGGATGCAGCATCTCCACGAGACGGGGCGGTACGTCCACGTGATTGCCGACGGCGGCATGCGCTCCGGCGGCGACATCGCCAAGGCCATCGCCTGCGGCGCCGACGCCGTGATGATCGGTTCGCCGCTGTCGAAGGCCTACGAGGCGCCCGGTCGGGGGTTCCACTGGGGCATGGCCACGTTCCACCCCGACCTCCCGCGTGGCACCAGGGTCCGCACCCAGCAGATCGGCTCGCTGGAGGAGATCCTGGTCGGTCCGGCGCACGAGAACGACGGCACGCTCAACCTGTTCGGCGCGCTCCGAACCTCCATGGCGACCTGCGGGTACGGCTCGATCAAGGAGTTCCAGAAGGCCGAGATCATGGTGGCCCCGGCCATCCGGACCGAAGGGAAGGCGCTCCAGCAGCAGCAGGGCGTGGGGATGGGGTGACCGCGCGGCGACCGTGTCACCGCCCAGTGTTACAGTCGGTTCGACATGGTCGCGGTGGCCTGGGCAGCGATCGGGCTCCTGGCGGTGGCGCTGGGGGTGTTCGCGGCCGCCTACTTCCAGCTCGTGGCCCGGATCGACCAGCTCGGGGCTCGCCTCGACAGCCGTCTCGACGCCATGAATGCCCGGGTGGATGCCCACCTCGGGCGGCACGCCTCCTGATCCGCGGAGCCGGGGGATGACCGACCCTCGGCCTGTCCTCGTCGTCGACTTCGGCGCCCAGTACGCACAGCTGATCGCCCGGCGGGTCCGTGAGGCCCACGTCTACTCCGAGATCGTCCCGTTCGACGCGAGTCCGAGAGAGCTCGCGGCGCGTCGTCCCGCCGGGATCATCCTCTCCGGAGGCCCAGCCTCGGTGTACGAGCCGGGTGCGCCGGAGCTCGATCCGGCGATCCTCGACCTCGGCGCCCCGGTCCTGGGGATCTGCTACGGGCAACAGGCCATGGCCCGGGCTCTGGGGGGCCAGGTCACGGCAACCGGCGCTCGCGAGTACGGACGGACGGGCCTGCGGTCCAGCAGCGGAGTCCTGTTCCGGGACCTTCCATCGGAACAGGTCGTGTGGATGAGCCACGGCGACGCGGTCACCGCCGCGCCTGATGGCTTCAGGACCACGGCGGCTACGGAGGCGAGCCCCGTGGCGGCGATGGAGGATCCGGAGCGGGGACTGTTCGCGGTGCAGTTCCACCCGGAAGTGGCGCACACCCCGCACGGCCAGGAGATCCTGAAGAGGTTCCTCTACGAGGCGTGCGGGCTCCTGCCCGAATGGACCCCGGTCAATGTGATCGAGCGGGCCGTGGAGCGGATCAGGACCCAGGTCGGAGGGGGCGAGGCGCTGTGCGCGCTGTCCGGAGGTGTGGACTCCGCAGTGGCCGCGCTCCTCGTGCATCGCGCCATCGGTGACCGGCTGACGTGCGTGTTCGTCGACACCGGCCTGCTCCGCGACGGGGAGCCGGAGCAGGTCGAGGAGACCTT
>DASQWG010000141.1:0-2485 GCA_035640375.1 Actinomycetota bacterium | reverse complement strand
GTCGCGGATCGGCTCCGAGAACGAGGGGTGGAGGTGCTCCTCTCCACCCGCCTCGAATCGGCCCAGGGCGGCCGGATCGTGCTGTCGGATGGACAAGAGTTCGAGGCCGACACACTGGTGTGGACGGCCGGCGTGCGAGCCAATCCGGCCGTCGAGCGGCTCGGGTTCCCGCTGGTCGACGGAAGGCTCGACGTCGACGAGTACCTGCGCGTCCGTGGGGTCGAGGGCGCCTGGGCCGGCGGCGACTGCGCCGCAGTCCCGGACCGCACCACCGGGGGGATCTGCCCGCCCACCGCACAGCACGCCCTCCGCCAGGCCCGTCGGATCGCCAAGAACGTCCTGGCCTCCCTGGGAGGCCGAAGGCCGAGACCGTTCCGGTATCGGCAGCTGGGGACGCTGGTGTCGCTGGGTCGGGGTGACGGCGTGGCCAGGGTGTTGGGGCTGCGCAGCAGGGGCTTCCCGGCGTGGTTCCTCCACCGGACCTATCACCTCCTGCTGATCCCCACGATCAACCGCAAGGCCAGGGTCGTGGCCGACTGGACGCTGGCGCTGTTCTTCCGACGGGACGCGGTGCAACTGGGCTCGCTGCGCGACCCCCGGAGGGGATTCACCGCCGCCGCCGGCGACGACGAGGACTGACCGGGCGTCCTCGCCCGTCGAATGCGGCAGCCCGGACGCTCTTGGCGCGCCCGGGCTGCCGGTGCCTCGAGCTGAAGGATTGCTACCCGAGGAAGAGGACCGTGACCCAGATCCGACCGTCGTCGCCGAGGGTCATGCCCACGCCGATCCGCTTGTAGCGGTGGTCCAGGGCGTTCCGACGGTGCGGCGGGCTATCCATAAAGGCGTCATGGAGCACCTCCATGGAAGGCCCGTAGCCGATGTTCTCGCCGATGATCTTCCAGTCCCGGCTCCCGACGTACGAGGAAAGATCGGTGCTGTGGACGAGCTGACCGGTGTCGGCCATGTACCGGCTGTGCCGGCGGGCCGCCCGGACCAGGAACATCCGCTTGCCGAGCTTGCGCACGCCGCGCCGGTCCCGGGCCTCGTTGATGTAGGTGTGGAGCTCCCGCTCGCCCCCCTTCCCCTTGGGGACGGCGGGACGAACCGATCCCCAGTCCGTGGGAGCCGGGACGAATCGAGCCCAGTCGTTCGCCTCGTTGCCTGCGGCCGCGGGAGTCGCCGACGTCGGACCGGTGAGCGTGGCGGCGGCCAGGGTCAGGACGGCCGCTCGAACAGCCCGACGGGGGGAACGGGTCTCCATCTGGACCTCCTGCCTCGGGGTCCCGTTCCAGTGCCCCCGA
The DNA here is from genome assembly GCA_035640375.1 of Actinomycetota bacterium. Classification (GTDB taxonomy): domain Bacteria; phylum Actinomycetota; class UBA4738; order UBA4738; family CALAEC01; genus CALAEC01. Next base: position 1,184 of record DASQWG010000141.1, on the reverse strand, counting down.
GGTGGGGCGCTGGCCCTTCGGTAGCCCGGCGGCCGTTCCTCGTTCCGAGGGGTAGGCCCGGTGCTTTGCGTCCCGCCGTTTCCGGTCGGTTTGCCCTTATCGGGACCGGTTCTTCAGCTCACGGGAGGTATCGGCCCTTCGGCCGATTCGCTTGAGCCGCTCTAGGTCCGCTGGGAGTCGATCCAGGACTGGAGCTGGGGACCGGACTCGAACGAAGCGATCACGGCGTAGCGGGGTTCGCGGTACTTGGAGGCGTCGTGCCACACGGCGTGCCACAGGCGCTCGGAGTCGACGAGGAACTGCGCGCCGCGCGGGAGCGGGATCCGGGCCTCGCCGGCCGCGTCGTCCTTCTCCTCGCGGACGATCATGTACGACTCCGGGTTGTCGGTCAGCTGGAGCCACGCCCGGACCACCCATCCGGTGCCCTCCGGCGTGATGCGGTTGTTGTCGTCGGGATGCATGGCCTGGATCGCCGAGGCTTCGTCGCTCGGCTCGAGCTTGATGATGCGGACCCGGCCGAAGTTGGCTCCCACGTTCTCGACCCACTTCTTGATCGCGGGGATGCGCTCGACGTTCGGCGTCCACACCCCGTCCTTGTCGGGCTTGCCGTACTCCCAGAACCCGCGGGGATCGTTCTCCCCGTTGGCGGAGGCCAGGATGGCGAAATTCGTGTCGCCGCCGGACTTCCAGTCGACGTACTCGAGCGACTCCCACTCCTGCGGCTCGGGCAGGGAGCCTTCGTACGACTTCAGCTGAAGGTAGCCGGTGGGCTCCAGATCCGGAAGCGTGACGAACTTCGACCGATCCTGTGCGGCGCTGGGGGTATCCATCGAACCTCCTGGGACGTGAGGCGCCATGATAGCGGACGTCACCCCCGACCGGTCCGAACGGCGGAGCCTCGGATCGGTCGCGAGGAGAACCGATCCGCGCCGTCCGACCTCCCTACGCCGAACGGCCGACTGGACGGCTTCGCTCGCTTCGTTACGCTCGAAGACGAAGATGAGCCCGCGCAGCCCACGATCTGGGCGGGACCCCGATCTGGTGGGGTCCCGACCCCGCGGCCTGGAGAACTGCCCGCACCGGTCGTCGTGGATCGTGGTCCGGATCGGGGACCATCTCCGGTTCCAGTACTGCCCCGAGTGCGTCCAGGGCCAGTGGTGGTCGCCGGAGGATGGACCGATCGA
>DASQWG010000140.1:0-4105 GCA_035640375.1 Actinomycetota bacterium | reverse complement strand
ACCGAGCCGATAGCATGGCCCGCGTGAGGGGATTCCGGTGAGTCAGGCTCGCCCCAAGCGCGTCCTGGCCGGCCGTTACGAGATCGGATCCCTGCTGGGACAGGGGGGCATGGCCCGGGTGTTCAAGGGCACCGACCGCGTCCTCGACCGGACGGTGGCCATCAAGGTCCTCTCGCCGCAGTTCGCCGACGACGAGCAGTTCGTGAGCCGCTTCCGGCGCGAGGCCCAAGCCGCCGCCGGCCTGAGCCACGCCAACATCGTCGGGGTGTTCGACACCGGCGACCAGGGCGACGTGCACTTCATCGTCATGGAGTACATCGAGGGTCGAACGCTTCGCGACGTGATCCGGGGCGAGGGCCCGCTGATGCCCGAGCGGGCCGCCGAGATCGGCGAGGCGGTCGCGCGGGCCCTGTCCTCGGCCCACCAGACCGGGTTGGTACACCGCGACATCAAGCCCGGGAACATCATGCTCACACGTGACGGCCAGGTGAAGGTGATGGACTTCGGCATCGCCCGCACCTCGACCGGAGACACGCTGACCCAGACCGCGGCGGTGCTCGGCACGGCCTCATACCTCTCCCCCGAGCAGGCCCAGGGGCTCACGGTCGACGCGCGCTCGGACATCTACTCCCTCGGCTGCGTGCTGTTCGAGATGCTCACCGGCCGGCCTCCGTTCGCAGGCGATTCACCGGTGGCCATCGCCTACAAGCATGTCAAGGAGGACCCGGTCCCTCCGAGCCGGCTCAATCCCGACGTGACGGATTCGCTCGACGCCGTCGTCCTGAAGTGCATGGCCAAGAACCCGGCCAACCGGTACGAGACCGCGGCGGAGCTCGGGGCCGACCTCGAGCGGGCCCGTCGCGGCCTGCCGACGCTGGCCACCCCGGTGATGGCCGGGGACACCACCGAGGTCGTCACCCGCTCCGCTGGCCCCGGGGAGACCGCCGTGATGACCGGCCTGCCGCCCGAGGAGGAGGAAGAGGAGGAAGGCCGACGCCGGGGATGGCTGGTGGCGCTGGGCGTCATCCTGGCCCTGGCGGCGCTGGGCCTGGCGGCGTTCTTCCTGGTCCGCGCGCTGCTGCCGCCGCCCGCGGAGTTCGCCCGGGTCCCGAACGTGGTCGGCCAGCCGGAGGACGAGGCCATCGACACCCTCGAAGACGCCGGGTTCCAGGTCCCGGAGCCGGAGCGGGAGTTCGATCCGCGCGTTCGCCGCGGTCTGGTGATCTCGCAGGACCCCCCCGCCGACCAGCGAGTGGAGGAGGGGACCGAGGTCACGCTGGTGATCTCCCGCGGGCCGCCCCCGGAGCCCGTCCCCAACGTGGTCGGCATGACCCAGGAGGAGGCCGAGGTCCGGCTCCAGTCCGCCGGGTTCGAGGTCGGCGAGGTGACCTCCGAGGAGAGCGAGGAGGACGAGGGCATCGTCCTCGAGCAGGACCCACCGGCTGGCGAGGACGCCCGGCCGGGTACGGCTGTCAACCTGGTGGTGTCCTCCGGTCCTGCCACGGTGGCGGTCCCGGACGTTCTGTGCCAAGACCTCGGCTCCGCGGAGCAGGAGCTGGCGGAGGCGGAGCTCGACATGGTCGTCACCGGCACCCGGTTCTCGGATGAGTGCGAACCGGGGACCGTGGCGGAGCAGAACCCCTCCGCCGGCACGGAGGTCCAGCCCGGGTCGAACGTCCGGGTGAAGGAGTCTGAGGGACCCGAGCCCGAGCCCGAGCCGACCATCACCATCCCGATCCCCGGCGAAGGTACCGACGGCGGCTGACGCGTCGGCGGCGAGGGGTAGCATCCACTCGATGTGGTTCGCCCCGGATGAGTTCACCGAGGAGGAGCGGGATCTCCTCCGCCCGTACGTCACAAACCTGGAAGGACCGGTGTTCGCCCTGGTCAACCTGCCGGAGGTAACCAAGGGCGCGCTGTTCGCCAGGTACTCCCGATCGCCGAAGTCGCTGCGCCGGCTCTTCCTCGACGAGTTCGCCGAGCACGCCGAGGCCGCGGCCGGCGAGGCCCCGGTTGGGGCGGAGCGGGCCGAGGAGCTGTACGGCCGCGTGTTCTACGAGTACGGCGACGACTCGGTGGCCCAGCTCGGTGGAGTCCACCTGGCCTGCGAGCAGTCCAGCCAACTCCTGGCCAAGGTGCTGGAGCGCGGCCGCCTGGCCGCCTACCTCGAGCAGTCCACGCGGTACGTGCCGTACGACGACCGTCCGGGTGGCCGGTGGCGGTACGTGATCCCTCCGGAGGTCGAGGCCGCGGGCCTGGCGGATCGGTACGAAGCCACCCTCGACCGGGCCTTCGAGACGTACTCGCGGTGGCTCGACCCGATGCAGGCCCTCTACCGCGAGCTCTACCCCAAGGACCCGGCGGACTCAGACTTCGTGTACCGGATGACGATCCGGGCAAAGGCCTGCGACGCGCTGCGAGGCCTGTTGCCTGCAGCCACCCGCTCGAACGTGGGCATCTATGCGACCGGGCAGTCATACGAGCAATTGCTCCTGCGGATGCGGGCTCACCCCCTCGAGGAGGTTCGAGCGTTCTCCGACCTGATGCTGGTCGAGCTCCGCAAGGTGATCCCGGCGTTCCTCCGCCGGGTGGACGTGCCCGACCGTGGCGTGGCGTGGTCGAACTACCTGCGGGCCGCGCGCGAGGCCACGGAGGCCGCGGCCGTCGAGGTGCTCGATGGGATCGAGCCCGAGCCGCGCCCGGAGGTGGTGCTCACCGACTTCGACCCCGACGGCGAGACGAAGGTCGTGGCCGCGGCGCTGTACGCGGCAGGGGACCTCCCCGACGATCAATCGCTCGACGCGGCGGCACGGATGTCGGTGGAGGACCGGCTGCGGGTGCTCCGCGCCTACGTGGGCGAGCGGGCGAACCGGCGGCACCGTCCGGGTCGCGCGTTCGAGCGGACCGCCTACCGGTTCGACGTCCTGTGCGACTACGGGGCGTTCCGGGACCTCCAGCGGCATCGGCCCCTGACGATCGACTGGCAGCGCCTGTCGCCACGGCACGGGTACGAGATGCCTCCGGAGATCGAAGAGGCGGGAGCCTACGCCGACTGGACCCGGACCATGCGGGAGTCGGCGGAGCTGTGGTCGGCCCTGCGCGAACGCGGCGACGTGGCCCAGTACGCGGTGGCCATGGCCTACCGGATCCGGTTCGTCATGCACATGAACGCCCGAGAGGCCATGCACCTGATCGAGCTCCGGACCACGCCGCAGGGGCACCCCGTGTACCGGCGGGTCGGTCAGGAGATGCACCGGCTGATCGCCGAGGAGGCCGGGCACCGGGCCATCGCCGAGACCATGCGGTTCGTCGACCACTCGAGGGTCGGGCTGGAGCGGCTGGACGCCGAGCGGCGCTCCGACGCCAGGCGCCGAGCCCTGGGAACCGCGTGAGCCGTCAGAGCGCCCTCCTCCTGGCGCTGGCCGCGGTGGCGGCCGCGGGGGCACTGATCTCGTTCGGCTCGTGGATCCTGCTCCGCCGGAACCGGCCTCGTCATCCCGCGGCCGATACCGACGACGAGCCGGCGACTTGACTCGGGCCGTCCCCTGGGTTGAACTGGTGCGTCCCTACCCAGGAGGTCCTCGATGAAGCGGATCCTGTCGTCACCCTTCTTCCTGGTGGCGGCGTTGGCGTTCCTCCTCCCGTTCTTCTCGGTGCAGTGCGCGGGCGGCAGCGAGCTCGGCGACCTCGGCATCCCCGGCGCCGAACAGGCCGACCTGTCGGAGGACGTGACCGGCCTCGAGCTGGTGACCGGTGAGGCCGAGGAGACCTTCGAGTCGACCGGCCAGACGCCAGCGCTCCCAGAGCTGCCAGGGCTGGAATCGCCACCGGCCGAACTCCCGACGACGGCACCCGCCCAGGTCGACCTGGGTACGGTGCAGATCTTCGCCATCGCCGCCGCTGCGATCGCCGTGCTCGGCATCCTGCTGGCGCTGGTGGGCGGTCGCGCCGGGGGAGCCGTGGCGCTGATCCTCGGCCTCGTCGGGGCCGTGGTGCTGTTCCTTCTGTTCACCCAGTTCGAGGACGCCATCACGGAGGGCGTGGGGCCGCAGGGGCAGGCGTTCATCGAGGTGAAGCAGGAGAGCGGGTTCTGGCTGGCGATGAT
>DASQWG010000139.1:0-18819 GCA_035640375.1 Actinomycetota bacterium | reverse complement strand
GTGACCTCCTCGAGCGTGGACCGGAACGCCTCGACGAGGTCGTGAGGAAGCTTGCGCACGAATCCGACCGTGTCCGACAGCGTGGCGGTGCGGCCGCCAGGGAGGCGAAGCCGGCGCACCGTGGGGTCGAGCGTGGCGAACAGCTGGTCGGCGACCAGGACCCCCGCGCCGGTCAGCGCGTTCAGCAGCGTGGACTTTCCGGCGTTCGTGTACCCGACCAGGGCCACCTGGGCCACGCCGGACCGCTCCCTCCCTCGCCGCTTGACCTCACGAGCCGTGGCCAGGTCGCGGATGTCGCCGGTGAGCTTGCTGATGCGGCGGCGGATCCGCCGGCGGTCGACCTCCATCTTCGTCTCGCCGGGGCCGCGCCGCGTACCGATGCCGCCGCCCATCCGCGACATGGCCTCGCCCCATCCCCGCAGCCTCGGCAGAAGATAGTTCAGCTGGGCCAGCTCGACCTGGGCCTTGCCCTCCTTCGACGCCGCGTGCAACGCGAAGATGTCGAGGATCAGCGCGGTGCGATCCACCACCTTGACCTTCAGCCGCTCCTCGAGGTTCCGGAGCTGTGCCGGGCTCAGCTCGTCGTCGAACACGACCAGCCGGGCACCGGTTGCGTGGATCAGCGCGTGCAGCTCCTCGAGTTTCCCTCGACCGACGAACGTGGTGGGATCGGGCTCGTCGCGACGCTGTACCAGCCGGCCCACGACCTCGGCCCCGGCCGTGTCGGCCAGCGCGGCGAGCTCGTCCAGCGAGGTCTCGTCGCCGCGGCGATCGATCCCGGCCAGCACCGCCGGCTCCAGGACCGAGGGACGCCACGTCGCCGACAGCGGTGACTCGGAGACCCTTCGATCGCGCACGCTCACTCCAGGACCGACCGCACCCGGTCCATGGCCTCGGCCAGCCGATCGTCGGCCACGGTCGTGGCGAAGCGCACCCAGCCCTCGCCCCGCGCGCCGTACCCCGGGCCCGGGGATGCCACCACGCCGGCCCGCTCCAGGAGCAGGTCGCAGAAGTCGGCCGAGGACATCCCGTCACGCGTAGGGAACCACACGTAGAACGAGCCCAGCGGGGGTTTCAGCGCCCACCCGAGCGAGTTCAGCGTGTCCACCACGAGGTCGCGGCGCCGCCGGTACCGCTCACGCGACTCGAGGAGGTGATCCATCGGCCCGGTCAGCCCGATGACCGCCGCGCGCTGGATCGCGTTGAAGATGCCGGAGTCCATGTTGGTCTTCACGGTCGCCAGCGCCTTGATCGCCTGCGAGTTCCCCACAGCCCAGCCGACCCGCCAGCCGGTCATGTTGAACGTCTTGGACATCGACCCGAACTCCACCGCCACGTCCTTGGCGCCGGAGACCTGCAGCACGCTGGGGGCCTCGTACCCGTCGAAGGTGATCTCGGAGTAGGCCGCGTCGTGCGCCAGCAGGAGGTCGCGCTCGCGGGCGAACGCCACGGCGTTCTCGAGCAGGGGGAGCTCGGCCACGGCCGCCGTGGGGTTCGAGGGGAAGCCCAACCACAGCACCCTGCTGCGCTCCGACACGGGCGCCGATCCGAACTCGGGCAGGAAGCCGCTCTCCTCGAGGTGCGGCAGGGAGACGGGGATCCCACCGGCCAGCCGGGTCCCGGATTCGTACACCGGATACCCGGGGTCGGGCACCAGGACCTCGTCACCGGGGTCCACGAACGCCCAGGCGAGGTGGGCGATGCCCTCCTTCGAGCCGATCAGCGGCTGGACCTCGGCCTCTGGGTCGAGCTCGACGCCGAACCGCTGCCGGTACCAGTCGGCCACGGCCTTCCGCAGCGCCGGGAGGCCGTAGTAGGAGGGGTACTGGTGGGTGGTGGGGTCCTCGGCGGCCTCCTGGAGCGCCTCGACCACGTGCCGAGGAGTCGCCGTGTCGGGATCGCCCACGCCGAGGGAGATCACGTCGACCCCGGCCGCGCGCTTCTCGGTGACCTTCCGGTCGAGCTCGGCGAACATGTACGGGGGGAGGTCGACGACCCGGCGGGCGATCCTCACCGCCGGGCCCCCTGGGCCAGCTCTTCGAGCCACGATGGGGACAGCTCCCCCTCGAACACGTGCGCCACGGGGCCGGCCAGGTAGACGCGGTCGTCCTCGGCCCACTCGACCTCCAGGTCGCCTCCGCGGAACCCGACCACGGCTTGCCGGCCGGACACACCCATCAGGTTGGCCGCCACGAGCACGGCGCACGCCCCGGTCCCACAGGCCAGCGTCTCCCCCACGCCGCGCTCCCACACCCGTACGGCGAGCCGGCCGTCCTCGACCCGGACCCACTCGACGTTGGTGCGTTCCGGGAAGTCGGAGTGATGCTCCAGGAGCGGCCCGATCCGGGGAAGGTCGAGGGCCTCGAGGTCCGGGTGGCCGATCAGGACCAGGTGGGGATTGCCCATCGAGACCGCGGCGGCCCGGTAGTCGGCGCCTGCGTCGGGGAAGGGACGATCGATGAATCGATCGTTGGCCGGTCCGGCCATGGGGATCTCGGCTCGGGTCAGCCCGGGTGGACCCATGTCGACCCGGGCGCCGGTCGGCTCGCCATCCTCCATCGTGGCCTCGATCCGCTTCACGCCGGCGAGGGTATCGACCTCGATGGCGCCCCCGGTGGCGAGGCCTCGGTCGATCAGGAACCGGCCCAGGCACCGCATCCCGTTCCCAGAGGTCTCCGCCCGGCCGCCGTCGGCGTTCCACAGCTCCATGGCGAACGGCGCGGTGCGGCCCCGGGTCACCCGGATCACGCCGTCGGCACCGGGGCCGCGGAACCGGTCGCACATCGCCGCGGTGATCTCGGAGCTCAGCACGATCCGGTCGTCGAGGTCCTCGACCAGGAGGAAGTCGTTGCCCGCGCCGTGGTACTTCGAGAACCTCATGCCAGGTAGTGCTCCTCGATCTCCTCGACCAGCGGCGCGGCCCCGTCGGGTCCGGCCCGGAACCAGCGGATCCGAGGGTCCCGACGGAACCAGGCCATCTGCCGGCGGGCCAGGGCCCGGGTCCGGCGGACCATCCGCTCGGCGGCCTCAGCGAGCGTCAGCCGCCCCGCAAGATGCTGGGCCACCTCGAGGTACCCGATGGCCTGCGAGGCCGTGACGAACGACCCGAAGCCGCGATCGAGCAGGCCCCAGACCTCGTCGAGGAGGCCCTCCTCCAGCTGGCGGCGAACCCGGGCCTCGATACGGGCCCGGAGGACGTCGGGCGACATCGTCACGCCGGCCGCGCGCACCCGATCGCCAGGATATCGGTCCCAGGCGCGCGCGAACGAGGAGAAGGGCCGGCCGGTCAGGGCCGCCACCTCGAGGGCCCGGACGGCCCGCCGGGCGTTGGACGGATCCATCGCCGCGGCGGCCGGAGGGTCGATCTCGGCCAGGCGGCGATGGAGCCTCGGGGCCCCGAGCGTGGCTGCTTCTGCTTCGAGCGCCCGCCGCACCACGGGATCGGTCCCGGGGAACTCGAGGTCGTCGACCACGGCGCGGAAATACAGGCCCGAGCCGCCGACCAGCAGCGCGGGGTGGCCCCGCGCCCTGATCCCGGCCAGCGTCTCCCGGGCCATGGCCTGGAATCGGGCCACCGAAAAGGGCTCGGCCGGGTCCGCCACGTCGACGAGGTGGTGGGGCACACCGGCCCGCTCCTCGGGCGATGGCTTGGCCGTCCCCACGTCCATGCCGCGGTACACGGTCATCGAATCGATCAGGACCACCTCGGCGCCGAGCCGGCGGGCCAGCAGGAGCGATGCCTCGGTCTTCCCCGAGGCCGTCGGCCCGACCAGCGCCAAGGGAACGTCGACCCGCACCCGGCTGCCCGGTGGGCGAGCGGCGGTCCCGACCGGGCTCATGCCGGCACCGCAGCCGAGACCGGCTCGCCGACGAGGTGGTGAGGGTGGGCCGTGGCGACCCGCACGCCGACGAACTCGCCGGGCCCGGCCGGTCCGGAGAAGTTGACGACCTTGTTCGTGCGGGTCCGCCCCTGGGCCCCGCCCTTCCGGCCGGCGCCCTCGACCAGCACCTCGACCTCGGTTCCTTCGAGGGTCCGGTTGCGGTCCAGCGAGATCCGCTCCTGCAGCTCGACCAGCCGATCGAACCGTTCCTGGACGACCTCCTTGGGGATCTGCCCGCCGTAGCCGGCAGCCTCGGTCCCGGCCCGGGGCGAGTACTGGAACGTGTAGGCCGCATCGAACCGGGCCTCCTCGACCACGCGGAGCGTGTCGAGGAAGTCCTCCTCGGTCTCACCGGGGAAGCCCACAATGATGTCGGTGGTCACGGCGACGTCCGGGATGGCCGCGCGGATCCGCTCGAGCCACCCGAGGTACCGGGCCGACCGGTACGACCGCCGCATCCGCCGGAGCACCCGATCGGAGCCCGACTGGAGCGGGAAGTGGATGTGCTCGCACACATGCTCGCTCTGGGCCATGGCCTCGATCACGTCGGGGGTGAAGTCGTGGGGATGCGGGCTGGTGAACCGGATCCGGCGGATGCCGTCGACCTCGTTCACCGCGCGGAGCAGGTCGGCGAAGAGCGGCTTCCGCGACGATCCCGGGACGGTCAGGTCGCGCCCGTACGTGTTCACGTTCTGTCCGAGGAGCGTGACCTCGACCACCCCGTCTGCGGCAAGCCCCTGGACCTCGGCCAGCACGTCGCCGAGCGCCCGCGACCGCTGGGGGCCACGGACCAGGGGGACGATGCAGAACGTGCATCGGTTGTCGCATCCGACCGACACGCTCACCCAGGCGTGGTGCCGAACCTCGCGTCGGGCCGGGAGGGCCGACGGGAACACCTCGGTGAACTCTCGGACGTCCAACTGCGGTCCCTCCCGCTCGGCCGCTCGAAGCAGATCCAGGATGTTCGGCAGGGCGTGGGTGCCGACCACCACGTCGACCCACGGCGCCCGGCGCTGGATCTGGCCCCGGTCCTTCTGGGCCAGGCACCCCGCCACCACGATGCGCATCCTCGGGTTCCGTTCCTTCACCGGGAGCAGCCGGCCCAGGTTGCCGTACAGCCGGTCGTCGGCGTTCTGCCGCACCGCGCAGGTGTTGAGCACCACGACCTCGGCCCGCTCGGCTTCCTCGGTGCGGACCAGCCCGTCGGCCTCGAGCAGCCCGGCGATCCGCTCGGAGTCGTGCTCGTTCATCTGGCACCCGAAGGTGCGGATCAGGTAGCGGCCGCTCACGCCCCCCAGGTTACTTCGCCACCTCGATGGCGCGGGTCTCCCGGACCACTGTGATCTTGATCTGGCCGGGGTACTGGAGCTCCTCCTCCACCTGCTTGGCGATGTCCCGGGCCATGACCTGGGCCGCCAGGTCGTCGACCTCCTCGGGCTGGACCATCACCCGCACCTCCCGGCCGGCCTGCATGGCGAACACCTTGGCCACGCCGGGGTGCGACTCGCAGATCTCCTCCAGACGCTCCAACCGCTTCACGTACGACTCGATCGACTCGCGCCGGGCGCCGGGACGGGAGCCACTGATGGCGTCGGCGGCCTGGGCCAGCACGGCCTCGACCGTGCGCTGCTCGACCTCGCCGTGGTGCGACTCGATGGCGTGCACCACCTCGGGTGACTCCTTCAGCCGCCGGGCCAGCTCGGCCCCGATCAGCGCGTGCGAGCCCTCGACCTCGTGGGTGAGGGCCTTCCCGATGTCGTGCATCAGCGCGGCCCGCTTCGGCAGCTCCGGGTCGATCCCCAGCTCGGCGGCCATGGCTCCGGCGATGTGCGCCGATTCGACCAGGTGCTTGAGGACGTTCTGGCCGTACGACGTTCGATACTGGAGCCGCCCCAGCACGCGGACCATCTCGGGATGGATATCGGTGATCCCGACCTCGCCGATGGCCCACTCGCCCGAGCGTCTCACCTGCTCCTCGACCTCGCGCGACGACCGCTCGAACATCTCCTCGATCCGGGCGGGCTGGATGCGTCCGTCCTGCACCAGCTTGTCCAGCGTGAGTCGAGCCACTTCGCGGCGGACGGGATCGAAGCTCGACAGCACCACGGCTTCGGGCGTGTCGTCGATGATCAGGTTCACCCCGGTGAGCGCCTCGAAGGCGCGGATGTTCCGGCCCTCCCGGCCGATGATCCGGCCCTTCAGGTCGTCGCTGGGCAGCGTGAAGACACTGACCGTGGACTCGGCGGTCTGCTCCGACGCTACCCGCTGGATGGCGATCGTTACGACCTTGCGGGCGCGGGCGTCCGCCTCCTCGCGGGCCCGCTGCTCGATCTCCCGGACCGTGGCCATCGCCTCGCGCTTGGCCTGGTCCGTGAGCTGGGCGATGAGGCTCTCCTTGGCCTCCTGAGCCGTCATCCGGGCCACCCGCTCCAGGTGGCGCCGTTCCTCCTCCTGGGCCCGGGCCAGTTCCTCCCGCATGCGGTCGAGCTTCTCGCCCTTCTCGCCCACCGCCCGGGCGGCCCGCTCGACCTCGGCGCTCTTGGCCTCGATGGTCTCCTCGCGCTTGGTGAGCTGGCCTTCCCGCCGGCGGGACTCCTCGCGCCGGGCCCGGACGTCCTCCTCGGCCTCGCGGCGCATGGCCGCGATCTCGTCCTTGACCTCGAGGAGCGCCGCCCGGACGTGCTCCTCGGCCTGGGCCTGGGCGTCGGTGACGAGTTTCCGGGCCCGCGCCTCCGCGGACGCCACGTCCCGAGCCGCCATGACCCATCGGATCCCGAATCCTGCCGCCACGCCGAGCGCCAGCGCGCCCAGGGCGACCAGTGCGATCTCCATCGTCCCTCCCGAAATCACGCGAGCCGGGCAGCGAGGCCCGGCTCACCCCTCGAGGAACGACGGAATGTCGGGACCGCTCCTAGGGTCCCCCGCCCCTCCTGATCGTCATGGTTGTCTTCATCGTCATGTTGCCGTCCGTCGTCTCGAGGGTCTCGTTGGCCTCTCTTCGTTCACAAAGGTACAACGCCGGCCCGGCGTTGGCAACGGTTCACGCTCGCGACAGCCGGGCCTGGGAGGCCGTCATCACCAGGCACGCCAGGATCCCGCCAACGAAGAAGACCCGCCACGCCAACAGGGCCACGAACCCGAAGACCCCGGCCCACAGCATCGCTCCCACCGACGACAGCCGGAGGAGCGCCCAACGCCGGTACCGGATGCTCCCCTCCACGGCATCTCCACGTTGGAGGACCCGGAAGAGTGCGAGGTTGCTGAGGTGGCGAAGGATCAGCGGCACATGGAGGCACACCAACGATCCCACCACGAACTCCAGGAACCAGCGGAGCCCGCCGACGGTCTCCGTCACGTACCAGGTCAGTGCGATCAGGGCCGCCCCCAGGACGAGGAGGAGCCCGACCCGCGCCGGCAGCCGTCGCCGCGCATCGATGGCGGGGGCGTGCAGCGGGTTGAGCTCATAGCTCCCCTCGAACCCCACCTGCTCTGAGACCCGCGCCGCTTCGGTGGCTCCCCGAAGCGTCAGGCCGAAGTCGGCCAGGAAGAGTGCGGCCCAGGCCAGGAACCCCAACCAGGGGTACCGGACCAGCAGATCGATCCCCACGTCAGGCGCGGCGGGCGTTCTCGGCCTCGACCGCCGCCCGGCACGCCAGGAGCTGGACGAACGTGAGGGCCTCCTCGGGATCGCGGAACGGCCGGCCCAACGAGGCCATCACGGTGGCCATGGCCGCCACCGAGACCCCGCGGCACAGGACCTCGATCTCCTCGCGGCTGAACGGACCGAGACCGGCCAGCAGGTCCCGGAACAGCGCGTCGACGGCCTCGCGCCGGGGCTCGCCCTCGGACCGCCTCCAGCGCTCGGCGAGATCGCGGAGGTACCGGTCACTGGCCCCCTTCACCCGACCTCCCGCTCGGCGATGGCCCGGCGCACGGCGGACCGCGCGATGACCGGCTCGTATCCCCGGCGGATCAGGAAGTCCAGGAGCCGCCGGTGGAGCACGTCCGGCGACAGCGACCGCAGCCGCTGCAGTCGGGCGCTGGCTAGCTCGTAGGCGAGGTCGGCGTCGTCCTCGGGCTGGACCTCATCGACGGTCCGCTCCGCGAGGTCGCGGTCGACGCCCTTCCCCCGGAGCGCGGCCAGGCCGGCCCGCCGGCCCAACCCCTTGCGGCGCTGGTACTCCGCGAGCTCCCGGGCGAACCGCTCGTCGTCGACCAGGCCGACGCCCTCGAGGTCGGCCAGTGCCGAGTCGACCTCCTCGGGGTCGTAGCCGGCGCGGAGCAGCCGCGACCGGAGCTCGTGACGGCTCCGGGAACGTACCGACAGGAGGCGGAGCGCCCGCTCCTTAACGGACGTCCGCGGGCGCTCCCGGGTGGACACCTAGCCGGCTCCCGCCTTCGCCTTGACCGGCTCCTTCTTCGGCGGGGGCGCCTCGGCGGCGGCGGCGTCGGGGATCTCCACCGGGCGGTCGTCCTCCTCGGTGAACGTGGCCAGGCCCACGGCCTCGCGGATGCGCCGCTCGATCTCCAGGGCCACGTCGGCGTGCTCGATCAGGAACTGGCGGGCGTTCTCCCGACCCTGGCCGAGTTGCTCGCCCTCGTAGGTGAACCAGGCCCCGCTCTTCTTCACCATCTCCAAGTCGACGCCCACGTCGAGCAGCGAGCCCTCCTTCGAGATGCCCTTGCCGTACAGGATGTCGAACTCGGCGAGGCGGAACGGCGGAGCCAGCTTGTTCTTCACGACCTTGGCCCGAACCCGCGAGCCGACCACGTCGGTGCCGTCCTTGAGGTTGTCGATCTTCCGCACGTCGAGCCGCACCGACGAGTAGAACTTCAGCGCCCGGCCGCCCGGCGTGGTCTCCGGGTTGCCGAACATGATCCCGATCTTCTCCCGGAGCTGGTTGATGAACATCGCGGTGGTGTCGAACCGCGACAGCGAGCCGGCCAGCTTCCGCATGGCCTGGGACATCAGCCGGGCCTGGAGTCCGACGTGGGAGTCCCCCATCTCGCCCTCGATCTCGGCCCGTGGGACCAGCGCGGCCACCGAGTCGATCACGACGAGGTCCACGGCGCCGGACCGCACCAGCAGGTCCGCGATCTCCAGGGCCTGCTCGCCGTTATCGGGCTGTGACACCAGCAGCTCGTCGATGTTCACGCCGAGCGTGCGGGCGTAGGTCGGGTCGAGGGCGTGTTCCGCGTCGATGAACGCGGTGATCCCGCCCTTGGCCTGGGCCTCGGCGATGACGTGGAGGCACACGGTGGTCTTGCCGGACCCCTCGGGGCCGTACACCTCGACGATGCGGCCCCTGGGGATCCCGCCGATCCCCAGGGCCACGTCCAGCGCCAGCGATCCGGTGGGAATCACGCCGACGCCGTTCGCGCCGGCGTGCTCGCCCAGGCGCATCACGGCGCCCTTGCCGTGCTGCTTCTCGATCTGCTGGAGCGCGAGGTCCAGCATCTTCTCCCGTTCCACCCGCGGAACCTCCTCGTGCGGCATCGCCGTCACGCTAGCCAGCGGCGCTGACATGAATCACACCTCCTGAATTACACCCGTGTCAAGTCCATCGCTGCTTCACCCTATTCGAACAGATGTTCGGAGTCAACCACCGGCCATGGTTGACCGGACGCCTCCCCGGGGCCACCCTGTGCGCCGTGCCGAATATCCGGATCCGTATCGACCAGCCGCGGAAGGCCGCGATGGGCTGCGGGCTCCTCCTGGTCATCCTCGGTCTCGTTGTGGGCGGGGTGCTCGTCGCCGGCCGGACCCTCGGTGACGCGCCCGAGGGAACGCTGCGCGGGTTCCAGCCCGCGGCGCTGGCGGGCGCGGCCGCGGCGACGGCGGCCCTCCTCGCTGGGCTGGGGATCGTTCGGTGGTCGCGCCGGCCGCGCCGCCCGCTGCATGGCCCTGCTCCCGGAACGGTCGGCCGGGATGTGCCGTCGCTTCGGGCCGAACCACCGGCCGTGGCGGGCTTCCTGGCCCGAGGGTTCGCCCCTGGCCGAGAGGGTGTCCCGGCCACTCTCCTGGACCTGGCCGCTCGAGGCGTGCTCGCGGTCGAGGGGATCGGCGAGGAGCTTCCCGTGCGGCTGCTGAAACCGGGGTCGGAGGATCACGCACTCCTTCCCTTCGAGCGGCGGGTGCTCGAGCTGGTCCGGCGGCGAGCCGTGGACGGTTCCGTCCCCGGGGCCGCGCTCAGCTCGGGCCCGAGGGAGCACGCCCGGGTCTGGTGGCGGGGGTTCCGGAACGAGGTGATCGACGAGGCCCAGGCCCGTGGCCTGTCGAGGGACGTGTGGGATCCGGGGACGCTGACGGCGTTCGGGGCCGCAGCCCTCGTGCCCACCGCGCTCCTGCTGATGGCCGCCCGCGACTGGGAGATCGGCGCGATCTACGCGCTCGGGGCCTTCCTGCTCCTCGGATGGATCCGTGAGCGCCGGGCCCAGCGGGACACGGACGCCGGCCTGGCCGCCGCCGGGGACTGGCTCGCGGTCCGGGCCTACCTGCGGGAGGCCGAGCTCGAGGACCTCCCGCCGGCCTCGGTGACGGTGTGGGAGCGATATTTCGCCTACGCGGCCGCTTTCGGCGTCGCTCGCGCGGCCGTCGAGACGGTCCCCATGGGCGCCGAGGAGGACCGGCGGGCCTGGAGCAGCCACGGCGGCCGGTGGCGCGAGGTGCGGATCCGCTATCCGTTCCTGTGGCCGCCGGCGTGGGGGTGGCTGCCCGCCATCGCGCTCCCGGTGTCGGTGATCGGCGTCGTCGTCTCGGGTGGGCTGGCGGGCCTGGCGGCGTCGATCGGTTGGCCCGAACCCGGCCTCGGCGACCCGCCCATCCTGGCGACGCTCGGCCGGGTGATCGCCGTAGTGGCCTGGTCGGCCGCCGGCATCCTCGGCCTGTGGTCGATCGTCGCCTTCGCGAGGTCGATCGCCGACATCGGTGGACCCCGGGTCGTCACGGGACAGGTGCTACGGGTTCGAACGTTCGGGCGCTCCAGCGACCGCCCCGGCCGGCACTACGTCGCCATCGACGACGGCACCACCGATGTCATCAGGGCCTGGCGGGTGCCCCACGTCTTGTGGTTCTCGGCGCCGATCGACCAGTACCGCACCGCCACCGTGACGGTGTGGCCGCACCTCGGTCGGGTCCGGGCGTTCGGCCCCTGACGTCGGTCACGCCCCCCTCTTCCCTCGCCGCTGCCGTCGGCGACGCCGTTCGGCCATGGCCCGCTCGTCGATCTCGTCTCGCAGCGCCCCGAGTTCCTCGACCGCCGCGAGATCCTTGGGACGCCCTGCGGCCCGCTTCATCCGGATCAGGTCATCGATGGACGCCACCTTCACGGTCAACGTCCCCAGGTCGAGCGTCTCCGCCGTCGGCTCCAGCTCTTCGTACCCTCCTCGAGCACCGGCTGGATGTCCCAGGATGTCCAAGGCCCCTGCTTCGGTATCGAACGTGAAACGGTCCCCCATCCGAAGGGTCTTCGCGTCAAGGACGAACGGAACGTCGGCGGGAGCTCCTCGAAGGCTTGCCTCCAGCTCCCTCAGTGCCCTCGCCATCCGCTCAAGGTTCTCGTCGTCGCGCGCGTAGCAGACGTCGATGTCCTGGGTGAGCAAGGGAGAACCCAGGAGCTGTGCAGCGAACCCGCCGATCACCACGAATCCAACCCGGTGCTTGACCAGGACCTCGAGCGCATCGAGCGGTTCAAACCGGACGCGTCCGGCGGGCACGTCTCGCCACCTCCATCACGTTGCGGTCGTTCTGGGCCGCGACCCGAGCGCGCTCGGCCGGAGTGAGCTCGAGCAGTCCCTGTGCCAGTGTCCGATCCACGCCCCGGCCCGGGCGCCGCACCGGCTCGAGACCCTCGCCGGCGGCGGCCAGGAGCCGGTCGAGCGTGTCGACGCGGGGGATCACCGCGCCGGTCTCGATCCGGCCGACCACGGACTGGGCCACCCCGGCCCGGGTCGCCAACTCTCGCTGAGTCAGCCCGGCCCGGCGCCTGGCCTGCCGAAGCACCCTGGCCGCATCCATGAGTGGATGATAGCAGAGATGTCATCACGCTGGCGGACCGCGGGGGCGGTGCTCCACACTGGCGCCGGAGATGGCGTTCGGGGACCTGCTGGGGGCCAAGGGGATCGCGGTGGTGGGGGCCTCGCCCCGCAACGAGATCGCCCGCCTGACGCTCGGCAACCTGGACCGGTTCCCGGGCCGGGTGGTCGGGATCCATCCCTCGGGCGAGCCCGTGGACGGCGTCCCCACCTTCGCCAGCTACGAGGAGGCCGGCCCAGTGGATCTGGCGGTGGTCGCGGTCGGCGCTCCGCGGCTGCCCGGCGCCCTGCGAACGGCCGCGGCCGCTGGGGTGACCTCGGCGGTGATCCCCGGCGCCGGCGCGAACGAGGGCGGCCGCGAGGTCGAGGCGGAGCTCCGGGCGGTGATCGCGGAGACCGGCCTCCAGGTCGTCGGCCCGAACTGCATGGGGTTCGCCTCGCTCCACGAGTGGGTGCTGCCCTACGTGGGGACGATCGACCCCGATGTCCAGCCGGGCCACGTGGCCCTGGTCTCCCAGTCGGGCTCGGTGTGCGAGCTGTTCACGTCGCTCCCCTGGCGCATCGGGTTCTCCCACGTCGTGTCCGTCGGGAACGAGCTCTCCATCGACATGACCTCGGTGCTCGAGTTCCTGGTCGACGACCCCCGGACCCGGGCGATCGGCCTGTTCGTCGAGGGGATCCGCCGACCGGACGCCTTCCGGGCCGTCCTCGGCCGGGCCGCCGACGCCGGCAAGCCGGTGGTCGCCCTGAAGGTGGGGCGCTCGGAGGCCGCGGCTGGCGGCGCCGCGGCGCATACGGGAGCGCTGGCCGGCGACGCCGCGGTGTTCTCCGGCGTGCTCCGGGACGCCGGGGCCATCGAGGTCGAGGACCTCGACGAGGTCCAGGTGGTCCTGGAGCTGCTGGGCAAGCGGCTGGAGCGCCCGCCGGGTCGCGTCGTGTACACCGGCGACTCCGGCGGGCAGTCGAACCTGTTCGCCGACCTCGCCGAGGCCGAGGGCGTCGAGCTCCCCTCCGTTCCCGAGGCGATCGATGCGTTGCGGGACCGCTTCCCCTCCCTCGATCCCCTGGCCGCGAACCCGCTCGACCTGTGGGCGCTCGATCGGGCCGAGGCGATCTACCGTGACGCCCTCCCGATCCTGCTGGAGCGTCAACCCCATCTGGTGGTCCTGGGCCTCGACAAGTTCGTAGCCCGGTCCGAGCCGGAGCGGGCGTTCGTCCGGGCCGGCATCGAGGCCGTCGAGCACCCCGGCTCGGTGGTGCTCCTCGCCTACGGCGGGTCCGAATCGGCCGACGAGACCACGCTCCGGACGTGCTGGCACCGCCGGATCCCGGTGGTCCGGGGGGCATCCCGAACGCTGCGGGCACTGGCCTCGCTGGCACGGTGGGAGGCGTGGCACCTCGAGCCGGCCGAGGCCCGGGAGCATCGCTCCCTGCCCGAATCCGTCCGGCTGGCCGCCGGAACCGAGCCGTGGACCGAGGCCGCGGCCAAGCGCCTCCTGGCCGCGGCCGGCATCCCGGTCACCCGCGAAGAGGAGGTCGGCTCCGTCGAGAACGCGGTGGCGGCAGCCGAACGGGTCGGCCTCCCCGTGGTGGTGAAGATCTCGGGTCCGGGCCTGGACCACAAGACCGAGGCCGGTGGGGTGCGGATGGGCCTGTCCTCACGCCAGGAGGTCGAGACCGCGGCCGGCGACCTGTTGGAGATGGGGCCGGCCGTCCTGGTGGCCGAGCAGCGCCGGGCCGACCTCGAGCTGATCGTGTCGGGGTTCGTCGACGAACAGTTCGGGCCGTGCGCGCTGCTCGGGCTCGGCGGGGTGTGGACCGAGGCGCTCCGAGAGTCGGCCGTGGTCGCCGGGCCCGGGTCCGAGCGCACGGTTCGCCGGGCGCTCTCATCGACCGCCTGGGGCAGCCTCCTGCTCGAGGGCGCCCGGGGCCGCCGGTTCCCCGTCGACCGTGTGATCGACTGTGCGCTGCGGCTCCTCGATCTCGTGACGGTGACCGGCCTGGCCACCGTGGAGATCAATCCGCTGTTCCTCGAGGGCGACGACGTCGTGGCGGTCGACGCCCTGGTCGTCCCGGCCGGTCAGCCTCGCAGCGGGAACCGTTCCAGCGGCTCGTAGCGCGCCCCCTTGGGCGACAGGTGACTGCGGTACAGCACCAGCTCCCCGACCCGGAACGGCTCGAGGTCGAACTCGGTGGCTGCCAGCTCGTCGGCCTGGTTCCGGATCGACACGGGCGGGTTGAACCGGGCCACGGTGAGGTGGGGAGTGAAGCCGCGCTTCTCCGGCGGGAACTCGTTGGCCAGGCCATCGTCGAGGGCCCGGGCCAGAGCCGGGAGCCCTCCGTCCCGGTCGTCGAGCCCCACCCACAGCACCCGGGCTCGGCCGGGGCCTGGGAACACGCCCATCCCCTCGATGCCGACCCGGAAGGGCCGGATCTCGGCCGCCGCGTCGCCACAGGCGCCGTGGACCCGTTCCACCAGCCGTGGGTACGTCCGTCCCAGGAACTTCACCGTCACGTGCCAGGTCTCCGGCCGAACCCATCGGCCTCCGGGAAGCCGGTCCCGCCACGGCTCGACGACCAGCTCGATCCCCTCGCGAACACGGTTGGGGAGATCCACCGCCGCGAACAGGCGGAGCGGCTTGGCCTCGGGACGAGCCGCGCGGTCCCGGCCCACTCACCCCTCCACGAGGAGCCGGCGAGCGAGGTCCAGGGCGGACTGCTCGGCCCATCGCCGGACCTGGTCCCGGTCGCCCGGAGCGACGAACCGGCGGGCCTCCTCGCGGCCGTCACCGGCCACCGCCACCCAGATCTCACCGGGAGGGTGTCCCTCCAGGGGCTCGGGCCCGGCCACGCCCGTGGTGGCCACGCCGACGTCGGCTCCGAAAGCCCCCCGCACCCCGCGGGCCATCTCCAGCGCGCACTCCTCGCTCACCATGCCCGGTCCGTCCAGCGTCTCCTTCGACACGCCGAGCAGGCCGGCCTTGGCCTCGGACGAGTACGCCACCACGGCGCCGCGGAAGTACCGGGAGGAGTCCGGAACATGCACGATGCGCGAGGCCAGGCCGCCGCCGGTGAGCGACTCGGCCACCGCCACCGTCAGGCCGCGCTCGACCAGCAGCCGGCCCACGACCTCCTCGAGCTCCTCTCGGTCGACCCCGAACACCCGGTCGCCCAGCCGCTCCAGAACCTTTCGTTCCACCGGCTCGATCAGCTCGGCGGCCTCCCCGGGCGAGGCGGCCTTGGCCGTGAGCCGCACCCGAACCTCCCCCGCCGAGGCGAGGTAGGCCACGGTCGGGTTCGTCGAGGACCGGAACAGGTCGTCGAGGAGCTCTCCCACCCTGGCCTCGGGGATGCCCACGACCCTCAGCACCCGGGAGACGATCCCGGCGGGCCCCGCGACCTCCCTGAGCTCCGGGAGGATCATCCCCTCCATCATCTCCCGCATCTCGGCGGGAACCCCGGGGACCGCATACAGCCGCGTTCCGTCGAGCTCGAGCACCAGCCCCGGCGCGGTGCCGCGCTCGGGGAGGATGTACCGGGCCCCTTCGGGCACGTCGGCCTGGACCAGGTTCGATTCCGGCATCTCCCGCTGCATCCGGCGGAACTTGGCGCGGAGGTAGTCCTCGATGGCGGCCGTGCGCTGCAGCCGAACGCCCGCCGCCGCAGCCAGGGCCTCGCGGGTCACGTCGTCGCCGGTCGGCCCGAGGCCGCCGGTGACCAGCACCGCGTCGGCCCGCGAGACCGCCAGCACGATCGCCTCGGCGATCCGTGGGACGTTGTCGCCGACGACCTGGTGATGGAGGACGTCGACCCCGATCTCGGCGAGCCGCTGGGAGATCCACTGGGCGTTGGTGTTGGCGATCTGCCCCAGCAGGATCTCGGTGCCCACGCCGATGATCTCGGCCCTCACCGGCGCGCCGCCTTCCAGAAGTAGTCCAAGCCCGACCACACCGTCAGCACCACCGCCGCCCACAGGATCGCCAGCCGCCACGGCTCGGCGGCCTCACCGAGCGGGAGGAGGTACAGGGGAACCAGGACCATCTGCACCGCGGTCTTCGCCTTGCCCCATCGCGACGCCGGCATGGCCACGCCCCTCATGCCGAGCCACGCCCGGAGGGCCGACACCGCGAACTCGCGCAGCACGATGACCACCACCGCCCACACCGGGAACCGACCGATGAACGCCATGGCCACCACCGGCGCGGTCACCAGGATCTTGTCGGCCAGCGGGTCGAGCCACTGACCGAGCGCGGTCGTCCCGGAGTACCGGCGGGCCAGGTAGCCGTCGAGGCCGTCGGTCAGCGCCCCGAACACGAACACCGCGGCCGCCACGCCCGCCGCCGTGTCGGATTCGGACAGCACCAGCGCCACCAGGACCGGGGCCAACGCGATACGGAAGATCGAGATGACGTTGGGCCACCCGAGGCCGAGCGGCCTTACGCGCCGGGGCTCGACGGCGATGACGGCTCCTGGTAGCTGTCCGGCGTGTAGGTGACCTCGAACGGAGCGTGCCGGTCGCCGGGGGTCTTGCGGAGGTGTCCGTTGACGATGTGGTCGGTGACCCCGCCCTCGGAGAGTCGGACCGTGATGCTCTCTCCGCCCTCGAACGAGCGCCCCTGCCCTTCCTCGAGCCGGAACCGCTCCTCGAGATCGCCATCGATGATCACCTCGACGTCGATGTCCTGGTACGCCGTGAGGCCGACCTCGACGGTCCGGGGCGCCACCGCCACCGCCGGGGGCTCCGCGACGTCGGCGGGCTCCGGCACGGCGGTGTTTCCGTTCAGCAGTACGATGGCCGCGGCGGCGGCCAGCACGATCAGCCCCACCAAGGATGCCAGCAGCCAGTTCGGGCGCTTCTTCTCGGTGAGCACCACGGCCTCGGTCGGCGTGACCCCGGGCGCCCTCTCCACCGGCGCCGGGCCCGGACGTCCGCCGCCATAGGCACGTTCGTAGGCGGCGATCACCTTGTCGTGCTTCAGGCCGAGGTACCGGGCGTACGATCGGAGGAAGCCCCGGACGTATACCTCGGAGCCGAGCGCGTCGAACCGCTCGCGCTCCAGCGCGTCGAGGTAGTCGAGGCGAACCCGCGTCTCGCGGCTGGCCTCCTCGAGCGTCTTGCCTCGCCGCTGCCGGGCCGCGCGCAGCGCTCGTCCGATGCCGGTCTGGGTCCCCTGCTTCATGCGGGAGGCGATTCTACTGCCGCCCGCCGGCCCGTCAGCCGGCCGTGGCGTGGGACTCGGCCCACTCCTCCCAGGTCATCAGGACGTCGCGGGGCTTGGATCCCTGGGATGGCCCCACGATCCCCCGCTCCTCAAGGAGATCCATGATCCGACCGGCCCGGGCGAACCCGACCTTGAGCTTCCGCTGGAGCATCGAGGTCGACCCCAGCTGCGACCGGATCACGAGCTCGGCGGCCTGGCGGACCAGGTCGTCGTCGTCTCCGCCGACGGATTCCTCCTCGGCGGTGGGGGGTCGGCCGAGCCCCTCGATCCCCTGCACGTACTCGGGCTCGCGCTGGCGGCGGACGTGATCGGCCACGGCCTCAATCTCCTTCTCGGTGACCCAGGCGCCCTGGATCCGGTGCGGGCGCGAAGCCGAGGACGGGAGGAACAGCATGTCGCCGTGGCCCAGGAGCTTCTCGGCGCCGCCGACATCGAGGATCACCCGTGAGTCCGCGGCGCTGGCCGTCATGAACGCGATCCGGGAGGGGATGTTCGCCTTGATCAGCCCGGTGACCACGTCGACGGAGGGCCGCTGCGTGGCCACCACCAGGTGGATCCCCACGGCCCGGGCCATCTGGGCGATCCGGCAGATGGCGTCCTCCACGTCACGGGGCGCCACCATCATCAGGTCGGCCAGCTCATCGATGACCACCAGGATGTACGGCAGGTGCTCGAAGTCGTCATCGCGGCCCGGCGGGATCCGGAGCGAGCCGTCGGCCAGGTGAGCGTTGCAGGTGTCGATGTCGCGCATCCCCACGGTGGCGAGCTGCTCGTAGCGCAGCTCCATCTCCCGGACCACCCAACCGAGCGCCTCGGCCGCGCGCTTGGGGTGCACGATCACCGGGGAGATCAGGTGGGGCAGGTCGGCGAAGTGCGACAGCTCCACGCGCTTGGGATCCACGAGCATCAGCCGGACCTCGTCGGGGGTCGACCGCATCAGCGTGGAGGTGACAAACGCGTTGATCAGGCTCGACTTGCCGGCCCCGGTGGCCCCGGCGATCAGGAGGTGTGGCATCGTGCTGAGCCGGATCAGTACCGAGCGGCCGTGGACATCCTTCCCCAGCCCGACGGCCAGCGGGTGGCGCTCGTCCCTGGACACCTTCGACCGGAGGACGTCGCCGAGCACGACGAAGTCGCGGGTGTCGTTGGGGACCTCCACGCCGATGGCCGACTTCCCCGGGATCGGGGCGATGATCCGAACGTCGGGGGTGGCCAGTGCGTAGGCGATGTCGTCCCCCAACGCCAGCACCTTCTTGACCTTGGTGCCCTCGCCCACGTTGACCTCGTACAGCGTCACCGTCGGCCCGCGGGTGAACCCGGCCACGGTGGCATCCACGCCGAAGCTCTGGAGGGTCTGCTCGAGGGTGTCCATGACCTGCCGCTCGTCCCGCCCACCTCCCGCCGCGGCCGGAGGCTGACGAAGGAGGTCGAGCGGCGGAAGCGCATAGCCGCTCCGGCCCCGCCGCGACGTGGCGGCCGGTACCTCGGGCTCGGAAGCCTCGTCCTCCACGTCCTCCTCGTCGTCCTCCACGTCCTCCTCCTCCTCGAGGAACGCCGGACCGATCACGGCGGGCTGCGGCTCGGGCGAAGAGACCTGTCGCGGTCGCCGTCGGAGCGGTTCGGGCTCGTCGGCCCTCTCGAACGGCCGGCGGAAGACCTCGAGCACCGCGGCGATCGGGGTG
>DASQWG010000138.1:0-6237 GCA_035640375.1 Actinomycetota bacterium | reverse complement strand
CCCGTCGGGTAGCCGGTCACCGGCGCCCGCCGCTCCGCTCGAGCCCATCGCCACGCCACCACCAGCACGGCCACCAGGAACAGGAGACCGCCGGCGATCCACATCACGGCGGCCGCGGCTCGCTGGTCGGCCAGCCCTTCCGGGCCCGCGTACGCCGGGTACAGGATGCCGTCCGACTGGAGCAGCGTCGAGGCCAGCAGGGCGCTGGCTCCCGCCGCCAGGGTCACGTACAGGATCCGGGCCGGGGGTCCCAGCCGGTGCCGGGTCGGCTCGGTGCCCACCACCGGCAGCCAGAACAGCACGCTCGTCCCCAGCAGCAGCCCGTGCTCGAGGGCGTGCACCGCCGGCGAGTCGAGGGCGCCCTGGTACAGCGAGGTGAAATGGGTCGCCCACAACGCCAGGGGGAGCGCCGCCCAGCCGACGGCGGGGTGCCCCAGCCGGCCCGCCCACCGGCTCCGCAGCAGGCCGAGGACCGCTCGCCGAACCCGCGCAGAATGGGTCCGGCGAGCCAGCGTGACCGGCCGGCCCATCAGGAGGAGCGGGGCGACCACCATCGTGACCGCGAGATGCTGCACCATGTGCCAGGTGAAGGCGGCGTCGGCCAGGCGCTCGATCGGACCGACCAGGACCACGGCGAGCGCGGCCATGCCCGTCAGGAAGGCCGCCACTCGGACGCGGGGGAAGGGACGTCCCGGGTGAGCCGCGTCGTACCGGCGAACGCCGAGCCCGTACAGGATCGTGGACAGGGCCAGCGCGCCCACCGTCACGATGCCACCTCCTCGAACCCACCGCCCGGCCCCCGACGGAGCCGGACCCGGCGAGGGCGCTCTTCCCGTCCGTTCCGTCCGTTCAGCGAGCGGCACACCCGGTACGTCACGATCCCCATGAGCGGCGGGAGGACCAGGACCAGGGCCCGAAGCACCACCGTGACGTCCTCGACCGGGATCCCCAGGAACGGCCCCAAAACGTCGTTCGAGCCCGCCAGTGTGAGGATCACGGCGAACGTGAGCACCGCCGCACCGATCCCGCTCCTCAGCGGGGCGTCCCGTGGACGGTCCAGCAGGTGGTGCTCGGCGCTGTCGCCGGTGACGCGCCGCTCGATCCACGGCCACAGCGCCATCGTCGTGAAGAATGCCCCCGGCAGCACCACGCCGGGCCAGAAGACCTCGGGGATCAGCCGGCCGAACAGCTCCACGTCCCAGTTTGGGAACAGGCGGAGGGCGCCTTCGAGCCAGCCGAGGTACCAGTCCGGCTGGGCCGGCGAGGACACCACCGACGGGTCGAAGGGGCCGTAGAGCCACACCGGGTTGATCTGCAGGAGCCCGCCCATCGCCGCCACCACCCCGAACACCACGAAGGCCAGGCCGGCTCCCTTCAGCGTGTAGGAGGGCCACAGGGGGGACCCGACGACGTTCCGCTCGGTCCGGCCCGGAGCGGGGAACTGGCTGTGCTTCTGGTGCCACACTAGCGCCAGATGCACCGTCAGGGCCCCCGCGATCAGGGCCGGGATGATCATGATGTGGAGGACGTGGAGACGCCCGATCATGTCGACGGTCGGGAACTCCCCTCCGAACACGAGGAACGCCGCCCACGTGCCCAGGAACGGGACCGACAGCAGGACCGAGTAGGCAATCCGCAGGCCGGTCCCGGACAGCAGGTCGTCGGGGAGCGAGTAGCCGGTGAACCCGGCCGCCATCGCCAGCAGCAGGAGCGACACGCCCGCGAGCCAGTTGAGCTCGCGCGGTCGGCGGAACGCCCCCGTGAAGAACACCCGGAGGACGTGGGCCACCACGGCCGCCAGCATGACCACCGCGGCCCAGTGGTGGAGCTGACGCATCACCAGCCCCGCCCGCACCTCGAACGACAGCCGCATGACCGATTCGAACGCCGCGGAGACCTCGGCGCCTCGGAGCGGCTCGTAGGGGCCCTCGTACACGACCTCGCGACCCGAGGCCACGTAGAAGAACGTGAGGAACGTGCCGGTCAGGACCAGGATCAGGAAGCAGTACAGCGCGATCTCGCCGAGCATGAACGACCATTGATCGGGGAACGCCTTGCGGAGCGTCCGTCTGGTGAACGCGGCCGCGCCCAGGCGGTCGTCCAGCCACGCCAGCAGCCGGCGGATCATCCCTCACCTCGCGGCCGGTCCCAGAACCCCGGCCCGACGGGCTCGGCGAAGTCCCCGGCGGCCCGCAGGTACCCATCTGTGCCCACCTCGAGGGGGAGCTGGGGCAGGGGTCGGGCCGCTGGTCCGAAGAGGGGACGGGCCCCTCGGAGCGCGTCGAACGTCGACTGGTGGCAGGGGCACAGGAGGATGCTCGTCTCCGCCCGGTAGAGGCCCACCGGGCACCCGGCATGGGTGCACACCTTCGAGTACGCCACGTATCCCTCCGGCGCCCCGGCCAGGCGGTCCGGTGGAAGCTCCAGGCGCGTCGGATCGACGCGGATCAGGACGGACTGGGCGTCGGCGGAGCCCACCGCGTTCTCGGGATAGACGGTCGCGATGGAGCCGAGCCCGAGGTCCTCGACCCGGATCGGCACACCACGTTCGTCGACGAGCCGCACGCCGGCGCGCCATGAGGTGGCGAACAGCGACCGCCCCGGCCGGGGGCCGAGCGACCGGATCGGGAACAGCGCGGCCAGCCCGAGGGCCCCCACGGCCCCGAGCAAAAGCCGGACCAGGAACCGCCGGCGGCCCAGCTCGGCCTCACCGCGCTCGAACGCGTCTCCCGCGGCCCGGCGCTCGTCCGGGGGGGAGGGAGGGATCCGGTCCTCGACGACCTGCTCCGGTCGAAGCAGGCGCTTCCCCCACAGGATCAGTCCGATCCCCAGCCCTCCGAGGGCCACTCCCAGCAGCACCCCCTCGACCTGAGGCTGCCCTCCCAGGAGATAGACGACGGCCAGGCCCAGGCCGGCCGCCGCCGACAGGGCCAGCGCCACGGCCACGGGGGCCTCCGGCCGCCTCATCGCGCCGTTCCGGTCATCCGGATCACCAGGATCAGGATGCCCAGTCCCACCAGCCATCCGATCAGGCCCTCCACGACCGGCCCGACATGGCCGAGGCCCAGGCCCCCCGCGTCCTCGGCCGCCCGTTGGAACAGGACGTACCGAACCAGGGAGTCCACGTCGGCCTGGGACAGCTGCTCCTCGGTGAATGGGGGCATGGCACCGGGGCCGGCCCGCACCGCCTCGGCGATCTGCACCGCGGTGGCCCGGTCGAGGGCGGGGGCCACGGCGCCGCCGCCCACCGAGGCGCCCTGCCCCCCGGCTCCGTGGCACGCCAGGCAGTTCGCGGCGTACAGCCTCCGTCCGACGGATACGGCGCCCTCAGCCGCATCGACCGTCGGGATGCCGGGTCCCCCCGGTCCGAGCGACGCCACGTAGGCGACGATCGCCTCGATCTCCTCGGGCGAGTACGCGGGCGCGCGGCGCACCGGCTGCGCCTCGGGGTCCGAGAGCGGCATGCGCCCCGTCGAAAGCATGAAGTCGACGGAAGCGGCCCCCACGCCGACCATGGGCGGGCCCTGACCGGTCCCCTGCCCCTCGACGCCGTGGCACGCCGCGCACCCGGCCACGAACAGCTCCATCCCCCGGGCGACCTGAGGATCGACCTGGACCGCGGCCGGGACCGCGGCGCGGCCGATCAGTTGGATGGCCGCCGTGGGAACCATCGACAAGATCACCAGCGCGGCCAGACGTTTCATCGGATCAGGTAGACCGCGCCGAAGATCGCCAGCCACACCACGTCGACGAAGTGCCAGTAGGCGCCGACCGGTTCGAGCCGGGTCGCCACCGGCCGAGCCGCCACTGCGATCAGGAGGCCCATCCCCACGAGCAGATGGACACCGTGAGCTCCCAGGATCGTGAAGAACAGGGAACCGTACGCGTGGGAGCTCACACCGAAGCCGGCGGTGCTCAGCTCGTATCCCTTGATCGCCAGGAACGTCGCGCCGAGCGCGAAGGTTACCGCGATGCGGAGCCGCGCGCCGGCGACGTCATCACCGTCCCGGACCCGCACGACCCCGGCACGCATCGAGAAGCTGGAGAGGAGGAGCAACGCGGTGGCCACCGAGGTGAGCACGAGGTCCAGCTCCACGTCCGCCGGCGGCCAGTTCGGGGCGGTGCTTCGGAGGGTGAAGTACGCGGCGAACAGCCCGCCGAAGAACATCAGCTCCGAGGCGAGGAAGAGCATCATCCCCAGCATCGACGGATGGGGCCGCGTCCCGGTGCGATCAGTGACCACGCCTCGGGGTGTATCAAGCGCGGTGCGTGGAGGTCAAACGGCGCTACTCGCCGCGCACGGGCCTGGTCCGCTCGGGGTCACTGGCGCCCGTGGGGAACCCGGCGGTGTCGGTCTCGTCGATCCGCGTCGGGCCGGTCCCCTCCAGCAGCGAACGGGCCCGGCCGGCCTCCGCCGGGCCCGACACCGGGATCGCCACGATCGTCCCAGCCTCCGCTTCCAGCGGCCGGATGTCCTCGTGCCGCCCCTCGGGCCGCACGAACCCCCCCGCCGTGAAACCCGCCGTCGCGCCGGCAAAGGCCCCGATCACCGCGCCGAGGACGAGCCGAAGCCCGAGGTCCAGCCCGCCCGGCCACGGCAGGAAGCCGAGCAGGGCGCCACCGATCGCCCCAAGCAGAGCCCCGAGCGGGACCCACCGGGCCAGACCCTTGCTCATGCTCTTGGTGAACGGGCCCACGTTCCCGGGCCCGGCAACGGTCGACTCGAGCTCGTCGGCCATCTCCCCCCGGAGCGCACCCCGGCGATCGACGTCCCGGCCGGGCTGCGGCTGGAACCCCGCGCGCCGGGCCGCCTCCATGGCCCGACGGGCGTCCTCGGGCCGCTCGTAGGTGGCCACCAGACGCCCCCGATGGGGCAGGGCCTGCTCGGGCCCGTGGGTTCGCTCGCTCATGCTTCGGTTGTACCCGCCGGGGCGGACGACCGAACCCGGCCCGTTTGCCGGGTTCGAGTGGAGGGTAAGGCCTGGTCCCAACCACAAGGCCGGGCGGAACCACTCCGGCCGGCGAGCTCCGAAGGAGGATGGGCGGATGGCTCGGTGCCCGGTGTGTCAGTCGGTTCGGATCGTGCTCGTGCTCAGCCCAACACGCCGCTCGTTCTGCACCGAGTGCGGCGCGCGCTGGCACCAGGATGGCAACGAGCAGCGCCAGATCGAGCGGTCCGAGGACCCCACCGCCACCCCCGCCTAGAGGTCGAGGAGGGCCGCACCAGTAGCTTCGTCCATGGCGCGCCGGAGCTCCGCGTCGAAGCGCATCACGAACAGCTCCAGCGTGGCGCCGACGTGGGCCTCGAACAGGTGGCCGCCCACCGCGGACCCGTCGCGCATCCCCAGCGTGACGTGAGCATGAACCCGCGGCCCCTCGTCGGTCACCGACAGGTTCCCCAGGAACGCCAGCACCTCGGTGTGCTCATCCACCCGGAACGGGTCGTATTCCCTCCGTTCGGGATCCAGGAACCCCAGCTCGGCGTCGGTGAACGCTCCGATCCCGTGGAGCCTGGCAGCCCGGATCCCGTGATCGCGGCCGAACGAGGTGAGGGCTTCGACGACGGCATCCCCACGCTCGAAGCGCAGGATGTCGGTGGCCGGGTCGAGCTCCCGGTGCTTCAGCCCACGCTCTCCCAGGCCGCGACCTTGGGGTGGTCCTTGTCCACCGGACCCACCTGGGCCGCTCCGCCGGGCGAGGTGTAGCCGGCGACGTCCTCGGAGAAGAACTCCGCGTTGATCGGGGTGAACTCCTTCCACTCCGCCGGGACGTCGTCCTCGGCGAAGATCGCGGTCACGGGGCAGACCGGCTCGCACGCCGCGCAGTCCACGCACTCGTCGGGCTGGATGTACAGCATCCGCCCGCCCTCGTAGATGCAGTCCACCGGACACTCGTCCACGCAGGCCCGGTCCTTCACGTCGATGCAGGGCTCGCAGATCGTGTAGGTCACCTTGGCATCCCCTCCTAGGCCGGGGCCTCGAACGCCGCCACCAGCGGATGGTCCCGATCCACCGGCCCGACCTGGGCCGCACCGCCCGGCGAGGTGTATCCGGCGATCTCCTCGGTGAAGAACTCCGCGTTCGCGGCCGTGTATGGTTTCCACTCTGCGGGGACGTCATCCTCGTAGAAGATCGCGGTCACGGGGCAGACCGGCTCGCAGGCCGCGCAGTCCACGCACTCGTCGGGCTGGATGTACAGCATCCGCCCGCCCTCGTAGATGCAGTCCACCGGACACTC
>DASQWG010000137.1:0-5070 GCA_035640375.1 Actinomycetota bacterium | reverse complement strand
GCCCGCCAGCCCCCCTTCGCCACCCGGGAGATCCGCCGGCTCGAGCTGGCCGACCTGATCCGGGCCGAGGACGCCCGGGTCCGGCGGATCCGGGCCGAGATCCGACGGCTCGAGTCCGAGGTGGCGACCGTCGGGAACCTGGGAGCCGAGGTTGACGCGCTCAGAGCCGACGCCTCCGAGCTGGCCCGGATCGCCGGGACGGCGCCGGTCGAGGGCTCCGGCCTCGTGGTGATCCTCGACGACAGCCCGGCACGGAGGTCGCCGACCGGCGATCCCAACGACCTCATCGTCCACGAGCGGGACATCCAGACCGTGGTCAACGCCCTGTGGGCAGCCGGTGCGGAGGCGGTCGGGATCAACGGTGAACGCCTCACGGCCACGTCGGCGGTGCGGTGCGCCGGGAACACGCTGCTGCTCCACGGAACCCTCCACAGCCCCCCGTATCGGATCGGCGCGATCGGAGATGCTGACGTGATGGCCACGGCGCTGCCCACCCAGCCCGGGATGGGCCGGCTCGGCGAAGCCGTCAGGCTGTTCGGGCTCGGTCTGGACGTCGAGGAGGCCACGGTGCAGCTCGGGACGATCCCTGCCGTGCGGTCCCTCGAGGCGGCCGTGCCGCAGGAGGCACGATGATTGGGTGGCTGCGGCGGTTCCAGCCCCGGAACCCGGTGCTGGCGGTGCTCTTCTGGCTGGTGGCCACCCTCGTGGCCCTGGCCGTGCTGTTCGTGCTGTTCTACTGGCTGGACAACTACCTGCCCGGCCAGGGGATGTTCTGAGCCGCTAGGGCAGGAGCTGCAGGCTCGCCTCCGCGGCCGCCTCCACGGCCTCGCGGGTGAACGGCATCGGGTGGTGCTCGCCCGCGGCCCACAGGTCGAGGAGGTCGGAGAAGTGCGGGCTGGCCGGATGGCCCGACTGGCCCACGGTGTGGGCTCCCACCGAGGCGTCCCAGTCCGAGGGGTCCAGGATCCCTCGCCACGACGGCACCACCACCGCGGCGTACGACCAGCCCGGCTCGAACAGGCCCTGGCTCACGGTCTGCTCGTCGCCCCCCACCTCGACCTCGCCGGCCGTGAACAGCGGGGCCAGGTCCGGCACCCTGGCCAGTGGGCTGGCGAATCGGGCCCTGTGGAGGGCCCCCCACCGCCACGTTGAGAGGTCCTCGCCGAGGGCCGCGGTGAGCTCGTCGAGGGCGTCGTCGAGGGCCGCCAGCAGCACCTCGTCCCGGGCCTCCGTCCCGTCCCGGCCGAACCACCGGGCCGTGGGGTAGGCCAGGAGGTTCGGCAACACGAGGTGATGGAAGGCGTTCGTCCACTGTCGCCGAGCGTAGAAGTGTGTAAAGAGAGCCTCGTCGTCGAGGGCTGGCCGGAGGGCCCGCGTGGCCAGGTGCTTGATCCACACCTCGTACAGCGCCGCCGCAGCCGAGTCGACGTCGAGCCGGTGATCCCACTCGGCCAGCAGCCCCAGGGCCACCTTGTGCCGGTCGCTCCGCGGCTCCAGCCTGAGCAGGTCGGGAACGATCCGGCGGGCCGACAGCGAGACGGTGTCCATCTGCATCCGGGCGAACGAGTCGCGGTCATGGGTGGGCTGCTCGGTGAGCAGCTCCGCGATGCGCCGGGCCCGGTGCGGCGGGAGGAAGTCGCGCGAGATCGTGTGCGGATAGGTCTCATCGTGGATCCGGTTGTTCGCCGTGCACAGGTACCCTCGCTCGGGGTTGAAGGATCGAGGCAGCTCGTCGAACGGGATCCATCCGTCCCACTCGAACCGATCGATCCATCCGGGGACCGGCATCGACCCATCGCCGTCGCGCCGGATCGGATAGAGCCCCGTGGCCTGATACCCGATGTTGCCGTCGACGTCGGCGTACAGCATGTTCTGGCCCGGACACACCCAGCCCCTTACGGCCTCCCGGAACTCTTCCCAGGTGGACGCCACGTTCACGGAGTAGACCGTGGAGGGCTCGATGAGGTGCTCGGCACCGGCCCAACGGAGCGCGTAGGTGTGCCGGAGATCGCCCGTGACCACGGTGGGCTGGCTGACTCCGATCAGGTACGCGTCGATCAGCGGCCCGTGCCGGGTCTCCCGAACCTCGAGGACTTCCGGCTCGTCGCGGCCCCGCACGGCGATCTCTTCGCGGTGCAGGGTGAGCGGCTCCCACTCGTCGCCGTACCGAGCCGCCGAGCCGTCCTCCGAGAGCCGCTCGACGTACAGGTCCTGCACGTCTCCCTCGGTGTTGGTGAACCCCCAGGCGACCCGGTCGTTGTGCCCGATGACGACGCCGGGACTGAAGGGGAGGGCCACCCCGGTGACGTCGATGCCCGGCGCCACCAGGTGACATTCGAACCAGAGCGACGGCAGCTGGGCCACGAGATGGGGATCGTTGGCCAGGAGCGGCTTCCCGGTCGCGCTCCTCGAGCCCGCCACCACCCAGTTGTTCGAGCCCTGGCCCGAGGGGGGCAGCGCGGCCTCGCGTAGCAGGGCCAGCCGGTCCGGGCCCCCCTCCGTCCCGGCCACAACCGCGGCTGGCTCCGGGTCGACGTGGGGGAACAGGGTCGCGGCGACGTCCGGCCCCAGCCGCTCGGCGATCTCCCCGCGGAGCAGTTCGTTGTCCCAGTTCCGGGACAGGCTCCATCCCATGAAGGCGCTCCCGGCCGCGGCCAGGGAAACGCCCATGTCGCCGTCGGGAAGCTCGAGGGGTTCGAGCCCGAGGAAGCGGTACTCCACCGGGGGCGACGGCATGACCTCGATCCATGCCCGCACGCCCTGGCCGAACGCGGTGGCTATCTCCACGGACACCTCGTCCCAGCCGTCCGCTGCCCGTTGGGCCGCGCGGTTCCACCCAACGGTCCTGGCGAATCGATCGATCGGCAGCGTTAGGTCGCCGAACAGTTCGGCCACGCGGCCTGAGCCCAGCCGGGTTAGCAGGTCGATCTGGAACAGCCGCTCGGACGCCATCACGAAGCCCTGGGCGAGCCACAGGTCGCGCAGGTCACTCGCGTAGATGTGCGGCACGCCCCAGCGGTCCCGGATCACCTCGACCGGGGCCCGCAGGCCGCCGGCCCGGACCTCGCCCTCGACGGGGGGGAGCGCCCGCCGGGATGCCTCGCGCAGCGCCTCCACCAGATCGTTCATGGCCGTCCACGGTACACGGAGGGGCCCCGGGCCTGACAACCGGCCGGTTGTCCGATCGGTGCGCCGCGACCGATAATCCGGTCTTCGGAAAGGAGCGATACGCATGGCGGAGCGCGAGCGTCCCTGGCTGAAGTCGTATCCCCCTGACGTGCCGCACTCGCTGGCCCCGTACCCCGAGCGGCCGGTGTGGTCGCTGCTCGAGGACAGCGCGCGACGGTACCCGGACCGCCCCGCGGTGGCGTTCCCGGTGGCGCCCCTGGCCCGGCGGCTCACCTACCGCCAGCTGAAGGAGGAGGCCGAACGCTTCGCCGGAGCCATGGCCGCCATGGGCATCGGGAAGGGCGACCGGGTGGGCCTGCTCCTGCCGAACTGCCCCCAGTTCGTGGTGGCCTGGTACGGGCTCCAGCGCCTCGGCGCCGTCCCGGTGGGGAACAACCCTCTGTACACGCAGCGGGAGCTGACCCACCAGCTCCAGGATGCCGGCGTGGACACGTTGGTCGTCCTCGACCTCCTCTACCCCCTGGCCGCCGCCGTCCGCGGGGACGCCGGGTTGAAGACCGTGATCGTGACGAAAGTCGGCGACTACCTCCGGTTCCCGATCAACATGTTGGCACCCCTGAAGCAGAAGCGGGAGGCTCGGCACGAGGACCGTCCGTGGCCGCCGGTTCCGGCCGACGCCGACGTGATGTGGTGGTCGGCCCTGATGGCCCGGACGTACCCCCAACCGCCCCCGCTCCAGGTCGATGCGGTCGAGGATGTGGCGGCCCTCGTGTACACGGGCGGCACCACGGGGCTGTCGAAGGGGGCCATGCTCACCCATCACAACCTGGTGTCGAACGCCTTGCAGACCGGGGCGTGGTTCTCCGACGTGAAGGAGGGGGAGGAGGCGATCATGTCGATCCTCCCGTTCTTCCACTCCTACGGCTTGTCGGCGGTCATGAACGTGGGCATCTGCCGGGCCATGAAACTGATCCTCCTCCCGAGGTTCGAGCTGGAGATGGCGCTGAAGGCCATCGACAAGGAGAAGGCGACGCTGTTCCCCGGCGTGCCCCGAATCTACATCGCGATCAACGAGTCGGATGCGAGGGAGAAGTTCGATCTGTCGTCGATCCGGGCATGCTTCTCGGGTGCGGCGCCGCTCCCGGTGTCGGTCGCTGAGAAGTTCGAGGCCATCAGCGGCGGCCGGCTGGTCGAGGGCTACGGGCTTACCGAGACCTCGCCGGTCACGCACATCAATCCCATCTACGGGAAGCGCAAGTTCGGCTCGATCGGGCTCCCCATCCCGGACACCGACTGCAAGGTCGTCGACCTCGACGACCCGGAGAAGGAGGTGGGTCCCGGACGCGAAGGTGAGCTCTGCATCGCCGGCCCCCAGGTCATGAAGGGGTACTGGAACCGACCCGAGGAGACCGCAGACATGATCCGCGTGCACAAGGACGGGGTCCGCTGGCTGCACACCGGGGACGTTGCCACGGTCGACGACGAGGGGTACTTCTCGATCGTCGATCGCAAGAAGGACATGATCATCGTCTCGGGGTTCAACGTGTACCCCACGGACGTGGAGCAGGTGCTGTATCGCCACCCCAAGGTCCAGCAGGTCTGCGTGGTGGGGATCCCTGACGCCAAGACCGGCGAGGCCGTGAAGGCCTTCGTGGTCCTCAGGGAAAGTGAGGCCGCCACGGAGGAGGAGATCCTCACGTGGGCCCGCGACGAGAAGCACGGGCTCACCGGCTACCGCGCGCCCAAGTCGGTCGAGTTCCGCGACGAGCTTCCGACCACGATGGTGGGCAAGGTGCTCCGCCGCGTCCTCCTCGAGGAGGAGCGGCAGCGGACCGGCGCCTGATCCGAAGCAGCCGGCCGGCGGCTACGGTTCTTCTGTCCGCTCGTCCGGAGGAGGCGCCGGCGGGGGAGCCGGTGGCGGTCCCGCGGGTGGCGGCCCGG
>DASQWG010000136.1:0-2845 GCA_035640375.1 Actinomycetota bacterium | reverse complement strand
CGAGGGGCAGCTCGAGCTCGGCGACGACGTCGTGGTCGAGGGCCATCCCGACCGGTTCGATCTCGTACCCCTCTCCCCCACCCCACCGGGGACGGTGTGGGCGGTCGACGGCGGCTCGTGCACGCTGGCCGACGGCCGGTCCTTCCAGGTAGCGGCCACCCGGGCGGCCCGGGTGCGGTTCCGGGACGGAGTCACGGACCTGGTCGAGGCGCCGCCCCTCGAGGTCCGGGCCCTCACGGCCGACGAAGCGGCCCGGCTCTATCGCGACCGGCTGGCCCGGATGGACGCACCGGAGCCGGACGAGCCGCCCCGGATCCCTCGGCCGATCGACGTCCTGCGGGAGTGCGATGAGTGGGACCTGGTGCGGCGGACGGTCGCGGAGGCAGAGCGGGACGACGTCGTGCTGGTCGACGGCTCGCTCCACGGCGGGCCGCTGGTGCCGGCGGAGGTGATCCGGGCGATCCACCGTGAGGCCGTGGACCGAGGCGTGCACCTGGCCGGGGTGGTCAAGGCCTCCACGCTATTCTGGGGCCGGAACGCGCCGCTGGTGGGCCTGCTGAAGCGTCGGGGCGACCGCGAGCTCGGTCGGACACCGTGGGCGGCACGCATCTCGACCGATCCGGTGTTCCGTCGGCTGTACGTCGGGGAGATCTTCGTGGCCCGGCTCGCCGCCACCGCGTCACATGCGTTCCGTGTCGATGTGGCCCACGGGCCGGGCCCCCCGAAGGAGGTCCTGGCCCGGCTGGCCGGATGCTCCGACGACGCGGCGTTCGTCGGCTACCCGTATCCCCTGGCCCGAGCCCATCGAGCCGCTCGGGTCTCCGGCTACGCCGTGGCCGACCTCCGCCGCGCGTTCCGTACGGCGCTGGCCGGGGCCGGCATGGACGAGGAGGAGATCGAGACCCTGTTCCAGGACTTCCACGAGGTGCTGAACCGGTCGTGACCGAGGACTACAAGGGCCGCATCTTCGGCAAGAGCGTCCTGGATGCCCGGTTCCGCTCCTTCCACGGCATCGACCTGTTCCTCGGGGAGCTGCTGGTGGCCGAGGACGCGCAGCGCGCCCGACGGCACCTGTTCCGGGTGATCGACGTCACCTACGGCTCCGATTCCACCGACCCGAACTGGGCCGAGCGCGCCGCCGGCGCATACATGGCCGGCGACGTCACCGAAACCCCGTACTCGATCCACGATCCCGAGCAGCGGCTCTACAAGGTGGCCGAGTGTGCGCCCCTCGGGTACGTCGATGCGGCCGGAGAGTTCCGCAAGCCGAAGTCGCTGCCCACGCAGTTCGCCCGAGTGACCGCGCCGACCGCCGAGGACTTCGCGTTCCTCCGTGGCCGCATGGGCGACCTCCGGATCGGCCTCCTCCGGAGCGGCGAGGACACCATCGATCTCGAGGTTGGGATCAGCGGCACGTCGCTCCCGTCACACGTGGGGGTCTTCGCCACCACCGGCATGGGCAAGTCGAACCTGATGAAGGTGTTGGCCGGGACGATCCTGGAGTCCCGGGGCCGGTACGCGATGCTGCTGTTCGACCCGCACGGCGAGTACCTCGACGGGGGCGGCGGAACCCGCCGGGGTCTCCGGGACCACCCGTGGGCCGCCGAGCGCCTGAAGGTGTACGCCACCCGGCCCGGGCTCGGCGCCCAGGCCACCGCACTCAGGATCACGCTCGGGGAGATCACGCTCGGCGACCTCCAGACCGCGTACGACTGGAGCCCCGCGCAGATCGACGCGATCCACCGGCTGGTCCGCCTGTATCGGGACGACTGGATGCCGGCGGTGGCCGACGAGGCCGAGGATCCCGAGGAGCTGGCGAAGCAGACCGGAGCGGCCACCACGACGATCCAGGTCATCCGGCGCCGGGTCCACCGGATCCTGGAGCTGCCGTGCATCAGCCGCGACACCTCACAGGCCTCGCTGTCGGAGCGGATCGTGGCCGAGCTGGCAGACGGCTTCTGCGTCCTCGTGGAGACCTCGGGGCTGTCCGACGTCGAGGAGGTCCTGGTGGCCTCGGTGATCACCCGTCGGCTCCTCGACACCAATGCCCAGGCATACCTGGAGGACCGGGAGCGGTTCGCGACGCTGCCGCCGACGATCGTGGCGCTGGAGGAGGCCCAGCGGGTGTTGTCCCGGGCCAAGCGCTCCGACGAGAACGTGTTCCCCCGTACCGCCCGGGAGGGGCGGAAGTTCAAGGTCGGCCTGTGCGCGGTCAGCCAGCAACCCAAGCTGATCGACGACGAGCTCCTGTCCCAATTCAACACGTTCTTCATCCTCGGCCTGGCCGATGAGAAGGACCGCACCATCCTCCGGGGGTCGTCGAAACAGGACATCAAGGACCTGGGGCCGGAGATCCAGACGCTGATGCCCGGCGAGGCCATCGTGACGAGCCTGGAGGCACCGTTCGCGCTCCCGGCCCGGGTGTACCTGTACGAGGACTACCTGAAGTCGGTGAGCGGCCCCAGTCCCCTCCCCGACCGGCCCCGGGAGGCCTCGAAGGGATTCGTCGAGTAGTGGCCCACCTGGTCGCCCTCGGCGATGCCCACCTGGGCCGGACCCACCTCGCCCATCTCCGTGACGAAGAGGGCCGCAACGTCCGCGAGGAGGACTTTCTGCGCTCGTTCGACTGGGCCGTCGACCGGACACTGGAGCTTGAGCCGGACGGGTTCCTGTGGCTCGGCGACATCTTCGACCACGCCCGTCCGTCCTACCGCGTGTTCACCCGGGTGGCCATCGGGCTGCGGCGGCTGCAGGACGCAGGCCTGTCCGGGGTGGCGATCTCCGGCAACCACGACACGCCCAGGCTCCGGGGCACGGGATCGCCGTACGCGGCCCTGGAGGAGTT
>DASQWG010000135.1:0-7685 GCA_035640375.1 Actinomycetota bacterium | reverse complement strand
CGGTCCGGCTGACTCCGCCTCGTGACGAGCTCGGGGAGGTGGAGGCAAGGGACGCGGTGGTCCGGGCGCTGGCTGCTCTCACCCCCCGGCAGCGGATGAGCGTCGTTCTGGTGGACCTGCTCGACTACTCCTCTGGGGAGGCCGCCCAACTCATGAGGGTCCGGCCTTCCACGGTCCGGGTGTTGGTGTCACAGGGGCGGGCGGCCCTCAAGCGGAAGGCTGGTGACGAGGAGTGAGTGATACCAAGCAGAGGCTCCAGCGGGCCCGGGAGGCCTTCCCGCCTCCCGAGGACGTCATGGGTTCCCTGACTCGCCGCCGCGCCCAGAAGGATCGGAATCGGCGGATCGGGACCGCGGTCCTGGCCCTGGTGCTGGCCACCGCCGCCCTCGGGGGCCTGGCCCGGGCCTTCCTGTCTGGTCCCGGACCCAGGCCCGCCGATCAGCCCTCCAGCCGGTTCGTGGGCACGTGGACCTCCACCGAGCTCGACTTTCCCGGGAGCTCTCACTCGATGACGATCCGTCCGGCGGAGGACGGCGCCTTCCACATCGTCCTGCACGACAAGTCCTCCAGGCTGTGCTCCACGCCGTCAACGGGTACCGGGACGGGACGGCTCGAGGACGCAACCACCCTGGTGGTGCCCTCTTTCCAGGTATGCCCCTCCGGAGACGCCCACGACGTCGGGCCATCGACGGTGGAGGAGGGGGCCACCACCTACACGCTGGTCCTCGACGTCGCCACCGACAGACTGTTCGACAACCTCGGGGTGGCGTGGCACCGAGGGGCAACCCCGCAGAACCGGGCGGACACGATGACGGAATGCGAAATGGAGCCGCAGGCGGGCACTCCCCCCGGGACCTGTTCCATGCTCGGCGGGGAGGTTACCTTCCACGCCGCCGAGCCCTGGTCCGACCACGGCGAGTCGTACATCGACCCGCGCCTGTTCTTCCTGACATCGGGTCCTGGTCTCCCGGATCGCCTGGCGACGATGGATGCGTCAATCGAGATCCTCGCGAACCCGAACCCGCTGCCGGAGGGTCCCTGCTACCTCTATCCCCTGCTTCCAGCTTCTGCCGAGGCGCTGGTCCAGGCCATCCGCTCCAACCCCGACCTCGAGGCCACGGTGCCCGTCGTCGAACGCGTCGGGGGGATCGATGCCGTGCGGATGGACGTTGCCCCCGTCCCAGGGGCATCCACGTGTCCCAACGGCGCGGTCCCGGTCGTGTCCACTTCTAACGGTGGGTGGGGGACGATGGGCCACGGCGAGCTGGGGCGCCTCTACGTCCTGGACCTCCCCGGAGGGTCTGCCCGGACCCTGGTCATCATGATCACCGCCTCGGAAGCGGCGTTCGAGCGGGCGGTACAGGCGGCAGCGCCCGTGGTGGACTCCTTCGAGTTCCACACGGGGTAGAGGGGAAACCGGGGCAGCCTTGCTGGATCCAGGGAAGGCGAGGCCGCATGAATACCGCCGGGGACCGCAACTGGGGTCGGTTTCTGGTGGTGTTGGCGGGATGCGCAGGGGCGAGACCGACACCACGACGCCGGCCCCCGAGACCTGGAATCCTGTCCCCTAGCCGTCCCGTGACGGGGGCCGCCAGCATCCCGTCCCGCATCTGTCCCGCGAGAGGGCGGGAACGACGGGCACTGACCGGAACTGTTCGGAACCCCAAGCCCCTGTTCAGAGGCCCTTTCCGGCCCGTTTCAGCAGGTCGCGCGATCCTGGGTGAACGGCCTTGAAAGCCGCTAGGCCCTTCGGGGTCTCCTGGGTCGAATCCCAGTCCCCCCGCCCTGCAGGCGTACCCTGGCCACCGGATGACCGTCGTTCGGGTGGTGGCGTTCCTGGCGGGGGCGGCCGCGGTGATGGCCACGTTCGGCTCGGCGGTTCGCACGGTGGTCATCCCCCGGGCCATCCCCTCGCGACTGACCCGGTTCGTGTTCTTCCAGATGCGACGGATCTTCCGGCTGCGGGCTCGCCCCGGCGCGCCGTACGAGAAACGGGACCGGATCATGTCGCTGTACGCCCCGGTCAGCCTGCTGATGCTCCTGCTCACCTGGATCACGATCGTGATCCTCGGGTACACCGCGATGTACTGGGGGCTGGGGGGTCGGACGCTGCGGGAGGCCTTCTCCCTGTCCGGCTCGGCCGTGCTCACCCTCGGCTTCGCCGAGCCCGCCGACCTGCCCGCCACCGTGTTGGTGTTCACGGAGGCGGCCCTTGGACTGATCCTCCTGGCCCTGCTGATCACGTACCTCCCCTCGATCTATGGCGTCTTCTCCCGCCGGGAGAACATGGTGGCGGGGATGGAGCTTCGGGGCGGCTCCCCACCATCGGCCGTCGAGGTGCTCAGGCGGAGCTGGCGGGTGGACGAGTTCGCCAAGCTGTCGATCCTGTGGCGCCGAGGCGAGCAGTGGTTCCTGGAGCTGCAGGAGACCCACACGTCGTTCCCCGCCGTGGTGTTCTTCCGTTCTCCCCTGCCGGAGCACTCCTGGGTGACCTCGGCCGGGGCGATCCTCGACTCGGCCTCCGTCCTCCTGTCCGCCGTGGATCGCGCTCCCGACGCGGACGCCGCCTACTGCATCCGGGCCGGGTACCTGGCGCTCCGGAGGATCGCCGACTTCTTCGGGATCCCCTACGATCCCGATCCGCGCCCGGACGACCCGATCTCGATCGAGCGGGACGAGTTCGAGGACGCCTGCGCCGCCCTCGCCGAGCAGGGGATCCCGATCAAGGCCGACACGGACCGGGCGTGGCGCGACTTCGCGGGCTGGCGGGTCAACTACGACCGAGTGCTGATCGCGCTGGCCGGACTGACCATGGCTCCGTTCGCGCCGTGGTCCTCGGACCGGTCGGTGCGGGACTGGCGTCCCCGAGGGACGCTCCGCGAGCTCCGGCGGAGCCACACGAGCGGCTAGGGGAGGGCGTCGGCCAGCCGGTCGACCTGCGAGAGGTCGGCCACGGTCGGGTCGAAGATCAACTCATCGACCCCCGCGTCCTCGAAGCGGCGCACGGTGGTCCCGACGTCTTCCGCGGTCCGGGGGGCGGCGTCCGCGATCCCCTCGGCCCAATCGCCGAGGTAGGCGTAGTAGTCGAGCAGGTTCGCCCTCGAATCCTCGGCGGTCTCCTGGCCGAGGGAGAAATAGGAGAGCGCCACGACCCTGGGCTCGCCGGTACGACCGGCATCCTTCCAAGCCCGGCGGACCCGCTCGGCGAACGGGCCCACCTGATCCGGCGCACCGCCGCCGGCGGTCCACCCCTCGCCCCACCGGACCACGCGGTCCAGGACGACATCAGCGGTGCCCCCGATCAGGATCGGGACCGCGCCCCGGACGGGCTGCGGTGCGGGCGGCTTCGGGCACCCTCCCACGAGCTCACCGCGCCATGCGCCTCGCATCAGCTCGAGGTCCTCGTCGAAGCGCTTCCCCCGGTCCTCGAAGCTGCGGTCTGTGGCGGAGAAGTCGTCCCCCCGCGTTCCCACTCCGAGCCCCAGGGTCAGCCGGCCGTTCGAGAGCTGATCCACGCTGGCGGCCTCCTTGGCCAGGAGGATGGGGCTTCGCGTCGGCGCCAGCAGGATGTTCGTCATCAGGCCGATCCGCTCGGTCACCGCTCCGGCGGCGGCCAGCGTCACCAGCGACTCGTAGCTCGGATAGGCCACTCGGTCGATGGTCGCCAGCGTGGAGAAACCCCGCGCCTCCGCCCGGGCCGCCCAGTCGACCAGGAGCCGGCCTGGTGCGCCCGGGACCGTGTTCGGAAGGCCGATGCCGATCCGCATTCGCGAGGCTGAACCGGAGGCGGCCCCGACCTATTCCCCCTGTCGGGCTCGCCGGACGCGCTCGGGCGTGCCCCTCGGCGGCCCACCGGACAGGTCGGTGGTGGACCCCGACTCGGATATCTCCTCGAGGGTCTCCCCCACCGCCCGCTCGGAGGCATCGGCCAGGGCCACGTCGCCGAGCGACAGGATGCCGACGAGCTCGTCGGCCTTGACCACCGGAAGCCGGCGGATGCGGTGCTCCGCCATCATCGAACGGGCGTCGGACAGCTTCGTGTCGGGCGTGACCGTGACCGTTGCCGTGGTGGCGATGTCCTGCAGGCGCACCTCGAGCGGGTCCTTCCGCTCGGCCAGCACCCGGACGACCAGGTCGCGGTCGGTGACCAGCCCGAGGAGTCGTCCCTCCTCGGCCACCGGGATCACCCCGGTATCGAACTGCTTCATCATCGCCGCTGCATCCGCAGCGTTCATGCCAGGGCCTGCGGTCTGGGGCGACTCGGTCATGGCGTGGCGAACCAGGATGGACATGGTCGGGCCTCCCTTCGTCCTGGATGACCTATCCGGTGCGGCGATCGGGCAAACCGGACCGGGAAGGTTTAGG
This sequence comes from Actinomycetota bacterium, assembly GCA_035640375.1. Lineage (GTDB taxonomy): Bacteria > Actinomycetota > UBA4738 > UBA4738 > CALAEC01 > CALAEC01. Next base: position 3,320 of record DASQWG010000135.1, on the reverse strand, counting down.
AGGGCGACGCGTGGAAATAAGCGATGCGGCGGAACCGCCTCTGCCCCTGGTGGCCGGGTAGACCCAACGGGGCCCTGGCGGCCCTACGCCCGAGAGCAGGCCCCCGAGGACGGCTCCCTCCCCCTCGGGGGTCTGCCGTGTGTCAGGCCCGGTCAGGAGAGGTGGACTCGTCCTCTTCGGCGTCACGGCGACCCATGGCCTCGCCGAGCAGGTCGGCCACGACCAGGTTCGCCTCCGCCAGCCGAACGTCCCAGTGCATCTCTTCTCCTCGTTGGTCGGTCGTTTGCCCTCTGTATCGGGAGGACGGCCCACCGACTTGAACGCCCGTTCGGCGGCCGTCCGCCGCGGGTAACGATGGGGTGGATGCTGGAGCGGATCAAGCGCGGCCGGGTGGCTCGGATCGCTCGGGCCACGGCCGACCGCTACGGTGACGACGCCGGCGGCTACCTGGCCGCAGCGATCGCGTACTACGGCTTCCTCTCGTTCTTCCCCCTCGTCCTGCTGGGCGTGTCGGTGGTGGGGTTCGCGCTGGAGCGGAGCCCGGGGCTCCAGGAAGAGGTGGAGACCGCGTTGACCAGGGCGGTCCCGGGGGTCGAAGCGCTGGTCGGGCGGAGCCTTCGGGTGGCCCGGGAGGGGCGAGTGTCGATCGGCCTGCTGGGTCTGGCGGGCCTGCTGTGGTCCGGCACGGGCGTCGTGGGGGCCGGGCGGAACGCCGTGCGGATCGTGTTCCGCGAAGGCTCCCAGATGCCGGGCTTGAGACGCATGGCGTGGCTGGTGGGCGTCACGATCGGACTCGGGATCGTCGCCCTGGCCGCCCTCGCCCTGTCCACGCTGGCGGCCGGCGTCGAGGCTCAGGGCGTTGGTGGTGTGCTGCTTCGGGTCGGGGGGGTGGCGGTCGGGTTCGGCCTCGACGTGATCCTGTTCCTGGTGACCTATCGGGTACTGCGGCGCCGGCGCACCGCCTGGCCCCAGCTGCTCCCGGGGGCGGTGTTCGTGGCGCTCGGATGGTCCGGGCTGAAGCTGTTGGGCGCGTGGTACGCGGACCGAACGGCCGAAGGGTCCGCCCCGGTGTACGGGGCGTTCGCCACCACGGTCGGGGTTCTCGTCATCATGTACCTGGCCGCCCGGCTCTACGTGTACGGGGCCGAGCTGAACGCGGTCCTGCTCGAGGAGAGAGGAGGGATCCGGATGGATCTCGAGACGGAGCGACGGAGGAACGGCCGGCCCTCGGAGCTGAGCACGACGCGGCTGGTTGGACGGATGGCCGGCGACGTCGGCCTCCTGATCAGGAAGGAGGTCGAGCTGGCCCGTCAGGAGGTCACCGAGGGGATCTCGGCGAAGCTCCAGGGAGCAGCGGCCTTCGGCGCCGCGGCCGCCCTGGGGCTGTTCGTCCTGGGCTTCCTGCTGGCTGCGGCCGCGGCGGCACTCGACCTCGTCCTGCCGCTGTGGGCTGCCCTGCTGATCGTGGCCGGGGTCGTCCTGGTGGCGGCCGTGGCCGCGGCGATGATCGGGCGATCCCGGATGCGTCAGCCCGTGGCGCCCGAACAGGCGAAGCGCACGATCAAGGAGGACGTGGAATGGGCCAGAGCGCAGCTGCGACGGTAAAGGAGATCGAAGACATCCGCGGCCGGCTCGACGCGGACATGCGCGAGCTGGAGCGGCGCCTGCCACAGCCGGCGGTGTGGGCCAAGCGCGCCGTGGGGGTTGCCGTGGGCGGAGGGGTCACCGGGATCGTGCTCCTCTCTGTGCTCCGGCGCCGCCGCCGGAAGCGGCGGGAGGGCCGGGCGATCGAGATCGTGAAGCCGGTGGTCAACGTGGTTCCGGAGAACGCCGCCGAACGGTTCTCCGAGGCGCTCGCCGACGGACGGTGGAAGCCGTGGGTGGCGGCAGGGGCCGGGGCGTGGCTGGCCATGCGCCTCCTCGAGGTGCGCCAGCTGCGCCAGCTGAATCGCCGCCTGGTCGAGGCGCGGGTCTAGCGTTCGTCGGGGGGTAGCATCGCGCCGTGCGCATGGTCGGCGGCGCGGTGCTCGCGGTCCTGGCCGCCGCTTGTGCCGGCCGGGCCGACGGTCCGTCGGCGCAGCCGCCGCCCCCTCCGCCGGAGCGGCTGATCCGGCCGGGGGCGACCCCGCTGACCACCGTGGCCGCCGATCTCGACGGCGACGGGGCCGACGAGATGGTGATCTCGTCGGTCTCGAACGAGGTCGACGACCTCGGGCTGGCCAGGCCGTTCCTCGAGGCGTTCGACGTCCGGGACGGCCGGTGGACCCGGGTCTTCGATGCCACCGGGCCGGCACCCCCCGGTCCCGGGGCCCCGCCCTCGATGCTCTCGGCCGAGGGCTTCGTGAGCCAGGCGGTGGCGACGCTGGAGATCGTTGACTTCGCCGCGGACGGCCGGCCGGAGGTGGCGGTGGGGGTCGCCAACTTCGGCGCGAGCGCGGGGCCGGTCGAGCTGTGGGTCGTGTCGATGGCCGACGACGGGGCCCTGGCAACGTTGCTCTATCGCACCAGCGCGCGTGGTGGCGAGATCAGCGTAGAGGGGGATCGTCTGCGGTTCGAGTATGGGGTGTACCGAAGCCGAGACCCCGGGTGCTGTCCCAGCCGGTTCGCGGTGGAGACGATCGGGTGGAACCCCGCCGCGGATCGGGTCGAGGTCCTCGAGCGCCGGGAGACCAGGGCGAGATGACCGGTCGCGCCGAGCTGCTGGCATGGTTCGAGGGTCGCCGCCGCGCGTACCCGTGGCGGGGGACGCGCGACCCGTACCGGGTGCTGGTCAGCGAGGTCATGCTCCAGCAGACGCAGGCGGCACGGGTGGTCGCGGCCTACCGGACGTTCGTACGGCGGTTCCCCACGGTTCGGGCGTTGGCCCGGGCGCCTCGGTCCGAGGTGGTCCGGGCGTGGGGGACGCTCGGCTACAACCGCCGCGCGGTGGCTCTCTCCGAGGCGGCCCGCTTCATCGTCCGCGACCACGACGGCAGCGTGCCCGCCGATCCGGCGGTGCTGGTCCGGCTCCCAGGTATCGGGCCGTACACGGCGGCCGCGGTGGCCTCGCTCGGCCACGGCGTGCCGGTCCCGGCGATCGATACGAACGTCCGGCGGGTGGTCCGGCGGGCCCGTCTGGGCCGAGACGACGTTCGCCGTGACGAGGTCGATGCGGCGGCCGTCGCCTGGCTGGATCGCCGGGATCCGGCGTCGTGGAACCAGGCGCTCATGGATGTCGGCCGGGAGGCCTGCCGGGCCGGCACCGAGGTGCGGCGCCTGTCCGCTGGCCAGGATCTGCCGGTTCCGGGCCACCGGGGCGACACCGAGCCGCCGGGCTCGAC
>DASQWG010000134.1:0-2862 GCA_035640375.1 Actinomycetota bacterium | reverse complement strand
GGCCCCCTGACGGCGACTACACGCTCACCGCGATGGGCCGGGACCTGCGGGCGGTCCTCGACGCGGCCGTCCCCGAAGGCCCCGCGGTCCTGGTCGGCCACAGTCTGGGGGGGATGGCCATCCTGGCCTTCGCCGACCGGTACCCCGAGGAGATGGGCGGGCGCGTGGCCGGCGTCGTGTTGGCGGACACCGCCGCCTCCGACGTCCTCCGGGAGGCGCTCGGGGCGCTTGGGACCACGGTCGGTCGGGGGCTCCGCCGGCTGGGCACCCGCTACCGCACGCGGATCGACACGGCCGAGCGGCTCCAGCGCGCCGTTCGACGATTCGGCGTGGACCTCTCCTACCTCGTGGCTCGGGCCACCAACTTCGGCCCGGACGCATCGCCGTCGCACATCGATCACGTCACCCGGATCTCCATGGCCGCGCCGGCCGAGGTGTGGGTGCACACGCTCCAGGAAGTCCTGGAGATGGACCTCCGGCACGTCCTCGGGAACGTCACCGTGCCCACTCTCGTGGTGGTGGGGGACCGCGACCTGGTCACGCCCAAGACGAGCGCCCTGGCGCTGCGTTCGGCGCTCCCGGACGCCCGGGCCGTCGTGATCACCCGGGCCGGGCACCTGTCGATGATGGAGCAGCACGAGCGTTTCAACGAGGTGCTGGACGGGTTCCTGGCCGAGGTCCTCCCCCCGACGCGATCCCGGCGGCGGCGCAAGGCCTCCAGCCGCACGTGATCGCGGGGCTGCGGGTGGGGCACTGGACCGACCGGGTGACGAAGACCGGCTGCACGGTCGTCCTGCCGCCCCCCGGCACGATCGCCTCCGGGGAGGTTCGGGGAGGCGCTCCGGGCACGCGGGAGACCGACCTGCTCCAGCCGGGGAGACTCGTGCAGGAGGTCCATGCGGTCCTCCTCACCGGCGGCAGCGCCTACGGCCTCGCTGCCGCCGATGGCGTCATGCGGTGGCTCGAGGAGCGAGGGATCGGGTTCGAGGCCGAGCTCGCACGCGTCCCCATCGTCCCGGCGGCGGTGGTATTCGACCTCGGCGTGGGCGATCCCTCGGTCCGGCCGGGATCGGCCGAGGGCTACCAGGCTTGCCAGGCGGCCTCGGACGACGATGCGACCGGCAAGATCGGGGCGGGCACGGGATGCACGGTCGGCCTCGACCGGGTGCCGGGCGGGCTGGGCACGGCAGAGGTCTCCTCGGGCGGAGCAACCGTGTGGGCCCTGGCCGTGGTCAACGCCTTCGGCGCGATCGTGGACGAAGACGGCCGGCCGCTGGCCGGCGAGGTCCCGCCGCCCGACGCTGTCCCGGTCTGGCCCGGCGCCAACACCGTGCTCGGCGTGGTGGCCACCGATGCCGTCCTGACCAAGCGCGGATGCTGGGATCTCGCGGCTGCGGGACACGCCGGCCTTGCCAGGGCCGTGCGGCCCGCGCATACAATGTGGGACGGGGACACCGTCTTCACCCTGGCCACGGGGCAGGCCGAGGCGCCGCCCGAAGCCGTGGAGCGGATAGCGGGGGATGCGATGGCCGAAGCCATCCGGCGGGCGGTGGCCGAGCGATGACCACGAGGCTCGAGGAGCTCGCCAGGGAGGCCGCGGTCTGCACCAGGTGCCGGCTGTCGGCCGGACGCACCCAGGTCGTGTTCGCCGACGGCAACCCCGACGCCGACCTCATGTTCATCGGCGAGGGCCCCGGGTACCACGAGGACGTGCAGGGCCTGCCGTTCGTCGGCGCCGCCGGCCAGCTCCTGAACCGTCTCCTGTCCGAGATCGGGCTGCGCCGGGAGGACGTTCGGATCACGAACACCGTGCTGTGTCGCCCGCCGGGCAACCGGGACCCGCTTCCCGACGAGCTCGAGGCCTGCTCGCCCTTCCTCCAGGAGCACGTTGATCTGGTCGATCCCAAGGTCGTGTGCACGCTGGGCAACTTCGCCACCCGGGTGATCCTGGAGCGGCCGGTGGCGATCTCGAGGGTCCGGGGCCAGCGGTTCCCGTGGCGCGGGCGGATGGTGATCCCCACGTTCCACCCCGCCGCGGTGCTCCGCGGCGGTGGCGACGCCTCCCGGGCCATGGCCCAGATCCGGGCCGACTTCGCCACGATCGCCGAGGCGCTCGAGGAGGCCCGGGCCGCCGGCTCCGAGCCGGTGATCGAGGAGCAGCTGGGGCTGTTCTGAGCGTGGGGACGGCCCTCGACGTGGTGACCGAGACGGCCGAGGAGACCCGGAACGTGGCCGCCGCGCTGGCCGAGCTCCTGGTGCCCGGTGACGTGATCAGCCTGACCGGCGACCTGGGCGCGGGCAAGACCACGTTCGTACAGGGAGCCGCCCGGAAGCTCGGCGTGACCGACCAGGTGGCCTCGCCGACGTTCGTGCTGGTGCGCGAGTACCGTGGCGAGGTGCCCGTGTACCACCTCGACGTGTACCGGCTGGACCGCCTCCAAGAGGTCATCGACCTGGGGTTCGAGGATCTGCTCGACCCGGCGGGGGTGGTCTTCGTCGAATGGGGAGACGCCATCGCGCCCCTCCTTCCGGACGAGCACCTCCGGGTTGAGCTGCGGGCCGAGGACGGCGACGCGCGGCGGCTCTCGTTCACCGGTCGAGGCGTCCGGTGGGCGGGGCGGTGGGAACGCCTGGAGGGCCTCCTGGCCGCGTGGCGCGCGGACGGAGGGGCGGCGTAGCGTGCTGGTCCTGGCGATCGAGACCTCCACCCCGCAGACCTCGGTGGCCCTGGGGACCGAGCAGGGCGTCCTGGGCTCCACCAGCCTGTCGTGGGGCAAGGGGCACTCGGAGATCGTGGTCCCCGCGATCAACCACCTGCTGGAGTGGGCGGAGATCCGTCCCGGACAGATCGGCGGGGTGGCC
>DASQWG010000133.1:0-4820 GCA_035640375.1 Actinomycetota bacterium | reverse complement strand
CGAGCCCCCGCCTGCTGGCGGCGGTCGCGCTCCATCATCCGCTTGGTCTGTCTGTTCATCTCCTCCTCTGGGCAGGGCCGGAGGGACTCGACCCCCCAACCGCCGGTTTTGGAGACCGGTGCTCTGCCAAGTTGAGCTACGGCCCTTTGATCGGGGATCGTGCTTCGGCCGGACCCGCCCAAGTATACGCGAGCGGCCATCGGGTGCGTGACCCGCCCCCTCGGGGAACATAGACTACCGGCGGCCCCAGCGGCCGACGAGAGGGACGAGTGCAGCAGAGGGCAGGAACAACACCACCGCCGGTGGCCGCCGAGCCGTCTCGGCGTCGCCCGCCCCGACAGCGCCTCACCGATCCCGTCCCCATCCCAGAGGCCCCCTCCGCCCAGCGAGCGAGATCGGCTCGCGTGCAGGACGTCCTGGCCACCCACCAGCGAGCCATCGAGGAACGCCTCGAGGCCGGCCTCCTGCGGATCGAGGAGGCGGTGGCCCGAGCGGCTCGAGCGTCGGCGGCGGAGGCCCTGGCGCGGGCGGCCACCCCACCGATGACCCCGGACCCCGGCGACGTGAGCAGGGCCCTCATGACCCACGCCGAGGAGCGGTTCCAGGCCCTGGGCATCCGCCTTCAGCGGATCGAGGATGCCCTGAGGGCCGTGGCCACCCGGGCGGGGCGGGACCGATCCGGCACCCCCGCGGCCTCGGAGCTCGATCGCCTCGAGGCCCTGCTCCGCGAGTTCGGCCGGCGGCAGGGAGAGGCCATGGCGAAGCTGGCCCAGGCCCACCACGCCGCCATCGAGCGACTGGCCGAGCACCAGCGCGAGGAGCTGGAGGCCCTGGGCCGCCGAACGGGCCGGGGCGTGATCGCGGTGGCCAAGGAGCTCCGCCAGGCCCTGGAGGACGACCTCGACGGCGTCCGGACCAGCATCCGATCGATGCACCGGACCCTCGCCTGGGAGGGGATGACCAGCCCCCGCGAGGAGCCGCCGGTGGAGCCGCCCGCGACCTCGGCCTAGACGGCCACCCCGGTCCGGACCAGATCGCGACGGGCGGCCCGCCACCACAGCAGGCCCAGGACCCCGGCGCCCACGATGGCACCGCCCACGGAGGCCGCGGCCACGTGCACCCTCCGGTCGTGCGCCAACCACCGAACGCGGCCCACCCACCGACGTTCGCTGCCGAGCACGTGGGCGACGGTCCGCTCGGGGAAGCCGGCCGGCGGCTCCTCGACGGCGTGACGAAGCGAGCCGACCGCGGACACCACCTCCCGATAGCGGGCCAGCTCCCCTGCGCACTCGGGGCAGGTCGCCAGGTGAACCTCGAACCCGTCAGCCACGGCCTCGCTCCTCGGCCAGCTCCGGCAGCCGCTCCCCCACCTCGTCGTGACCGTGGGGGACGGCCGGCCCGTACACCAGCTCCTTCAGCCGCCGACGGGCCCGGTGGATCCGAACCTTGACCGCTCCCTCGGTAAGCCCGAGGTCCTCCGCGATCTCGGCGACCGAGAACCCGTAGGCATCGCGCATCACCAGCACGGTCCGCTGGCCCACCGGCAGGGCGAACAGGGCCCGCTGGATCTCGTCCCGGTCGACAGGGTCGGCGCTCACCTCGTCCGGTAGTTCCACGGCGTCCTCGGGATCCTCCAGGAGGTCTCCGAACCGGCCGCGACGTCGGAGGTGGGTGACCGCGGCGTTCGCCGTGATCCGGTACATCCAGGTATCGAAGGACGAATCCCCGCGGAACCCGGGGAGCCCTCGGTACATCCGTAGGTACGCGTCCTGCGCCACGTCCTCTGCCTCGTGACGGTCTCCCACCAGCCGGTAAGCGAGCGTAAAAACCCGGCGGTGGGTCAGCCGAACCAGCTCCTCGAATGCCGCCGGCTCCCCTCTCCGGCAGCGTTCCAGGAGGTCGCGACTCACCATCGCGCCACCCCCTTAGACCCCCAGGGGGCCCGGAAGGTTACGGGTGACCGGCTCGGAGCCGGAGGCGCGATCAGCCCAGGTTCACCACGGCGCGGGCGTTCTTGATGGCCAGAACCCGCTGCCCGTCCCGCTCGACTTCGGCCCATACGTCCAGGGTAACGTCCCCGCTCGAGGGGTCGATGGCCGCCACCTTCCCCTTCGCCACCACGGTCTCATCCATGTACACGACCGCTCGGAACTGTACGGACAGGGAGCGCAGCGCGGCCGGGGATCCCACCCAGTCCTTGACCGCCTTGGCCAGGTGCGCCATCGAGAACATCCCGTGGGCGATGATGCCCGGGAAGCCCACCGACCTGGCGAACTCGTCGTCCTGGTGCAGAGGGTTCTGGTCGCCGGACGCGTCGGCGTACGCCTTCACGTCCTCACGCCTCACGATCTTGGCGGCTTCGAACACCTCCTGTCCGACCTCGAGCGCCTCGATGCTGGGGCGATCCATCACGATGCCTCCGCCGTGCCTCGGGACAGGAGGGTGGAGCGAGCCACACAGACCAGCTCGCCGTCGGCATCCTTGACCTCGGCCTCGATCACCAGGAACTCGTTGGGGCCTTTCGCGTAGACATCGGCGATCCTCGGTGTTGCCCGGAGGTGGTCGCCGACCACGATGGGCCGCCGCCATTCGAAGGCCTGCTCGCCGTGCACCACCCTCGAGTAGTCCATGCCGAGCTCCGGATCGACCACGATCTGGGCGCTGGCCAGGATCCCCAGCACCGTAGGGAAGGTCGGGAAAGCGAGCTGGTCCGGGAACCCCTCGGCCCTGGCCGCCTCGCCCTCGAGGAAGCGGGGATCGTCCTCCCCCACGGCCAGGGCGAACTGGGTGACCCGATCGCGGTCGACTTCGAGCTCGATCTCCTGGTACTCCCGGCCCTTCATCGAGTGGTTCAGCGACATCTGTTCCTCCTCGCCTAGGCGCCCAGTTGCCCGCCGGCGACCGGCAGCACGACGCCGGAGATGTAGTCGGCCTCGTCGCTGGCCAGGAACAGGTGGGCGTTGGCCACGTCCTCCGGCTCACCGTACCGCTGGAGCGCGATCAGCAGCAGGGCCATCTGCCGGATCTGCTCCGGGACGCCCAGGTCCTCGTCCTCCTGCTTCGCCGCGGTGAGCCGGGTCTCGATGAACCCGGGCGCCACCGCGTTCACGTTGATGCGGAACGGCCCCAGCTCTCGAGCCAACGTCCTGGTCAGCCCGACGACGGCACTCTTGGATGCGGTGTAGTTCGCCTGGCCGGGATTGCCGACCAGGGCCGCCACCGAGGTGGTGAAGGTGATCTTCCGGTGGTACGCGGGCTGGCCCCGCTCGGCGATCTCCCGCTTGGCGACCTCGCGGAGGTACGGCATGGCGGCCAGGGTGGCGTGGAACGCCGTCCGCAGGTTCACGTCGACGACGAAGTCCCACAGCTCGTCGTCCAGGTTGTGGAACGTCCTGTCGCGGGTGATGCCGGCGTTGTTCACCAGGATGTCGATCCGTCCGAACCGCTCGGCGGCCGCGGCCAGCAGACGGCGAGCTGCATCCAGGTCGACGGTGTTCTCGGTCGAGACCAGGACCTCGCCCCCGGCCTCCTTGACCAGCGTGGCGGTCTCCTCGGCGGGGTCCGCGTCGACATCGTTGACGATCACGGCGGCGCCTTCCCGCGCGAACCGGACGGCGGTGGCCCGGCCGATCCCGCGGCCGGCACCGGTGATCACGGCGACCTTGTCGTCGAGTCTCATCGCTCCTCGGGGGGGTGAGCGGGCCGGCTGAGGCTAGCCGAGGCCCGGCCGCTCCCGCAACCGACGAGGTACTGGCACTCGGGGCCGTGCCGGTCCAGAATCCAACTCGGAATGTCCACTTCCTCCCCGAACGGCCCGCGGCGTCCGAAGCCGTCCCCGATCCGCGTGCTCGTGGCCGACGATCACCGCAGTTTCGCCGAGGCGCTCCGGACCGCGATCCGTGTGGAGCGTGGGCTGTCGGTCGTCGGGGTGACCCACGACGGCGAGACCACGATCGAGATGGCGGCGCGGAGGCGGCCCGACGTGATCCTCATGGACGTGCAGATGCCCGCCATCGACGGGATCACCGCCACCCGCCAGATTACCGAAGAGATGGACGGCAGCCGCGTGATCATGCTGTCGGCGTTCGAGGACGAGCACACCGTGGCCCGGGCCCTCGACGCCGGGGCCGTGGGGTTCGTCTCGAAGAGCCGGCCGATCAAGGACATCATCTCGGCGATCCGCGCCGCCCATCGCGGCGAGCCCCTCATCGATCCAGATCAGATCCGGCGCATCCTCACCCAGCTGCGACGCAAGCGGGCTCTCGACGCGGCCGACAGGGCCCGGGTCGAACGGCTGACCCGCCGTGAGACGGAGATCCTCCAGGGCCTGGCCAGAGGCCTGTCGCCCAGCCGCCTCTCGGAGGAGCTGGGGATCAGCCGCCACACGCTTCGCACCCATCAGCAGAACATCCTGTTCAAGCTGAAGGTCCATTCGAAGCACGAAGCCCTGGTCCTGGCGATCCGCCACGGCAAGGTCCGGACCGGCGAGGCGGTCTAGCGGGTTTCGCGGTGGGCGGTGTGCTGCCGGCACCACCGGCAGTACTTCCGGAGCTCGATGCGGTCCCGGTCGTTGATCCGGTTCTTCCTGGTCACGTAGTTCCGCCGCTTGCAGTTGCCGCAAGCGAGGGTGATCGTCGGGCGGTTGTCGGACTTCGGCATCCCGTGCCCTACTTGGTGACCTTGGTGACCCGGCCAGCGCCCACGGTCCGGCCGCCCTCCCGGATGGCGAACCGGAGCCCCTCCTCCATGGCGATGGGCTTCTCCAGCTGGACGGTCATCTCCACGTTGTCCCCGGGCATGACCATCTCGGTGCCCTCGGG
>DASQWG010000132.1:0-4166 GCA_035640375.1 Actinomycetota bacterium | reverse complement strand
GTCGACACCGCCGATCCGGCCAACGTCGATCGGGTCGAGGCCACCGCCAGGGAGCTGAACCCGACCGCGGTGATCATCCGGGCGCAGAGTCCGGTCACCGTGGATGATCCCGATGCCGTTGAGGGCAAGCGGGTCCTGGTGATTGAGGATGGCCCCACGCTGTCGCACGGGGAGATGACGTACGGGGCCGGCGTGGTCGCGGCGAAGGCGCACGGCGCGGCGGAGATCATCGACCCGAGGCCGTACGTGACCGGCTCGCTGAAAGGGGTCTACGAGAAGTACCCGGTCGGCCCGGTGCTCCCGGCGATGGGGTACTCGGACGAGCAGATCGATGAGCTCGAGCGGACCATCGACGCCGCGCCGGTCGACGTGGTTCTGATCGCCACCCCTGTGGATCTGGCGAAGGTCGCCGACATCCGCAAGCCCTCGGTCCGGGTGCGGTACGAGCTGGCGGAGGCCGAGGGCTCCCCGACGATCGCGGACGTCCTGTCGGAACGGATCGGGTAAGGATGCCGCGCGTGGTGGTGGCCCTCGGCGGGAACGCGCTCCTCCGCCGCGGCGACGAGGACTCCGCCGAGGTCATGCGGAAGAACGCCCGGATGGCTGCCGAGCGGGTGGCCGACGTCGCCGCGCTCGGCTGGGAGATCGTGGTCACCCACGGGAACGGGCCGCAGGTCGGGCGGATCCTCCTCCAGAACGAAGCGGCGCGTGACTGGGTCCACCCCATGCCCCTCGACGTGTGCGGCGCCGAGAGCCAGGGCCAGATCGGTTACCTGCTCCAGGTCACCATCGGCGACGTGTTCTACGAGCGGGGGATGGAGCGCCCGGTGGCCACCGTGATCACCTTCACCCGGGTCCGGCCGGACGACCCCGCGTTCCAGGACCCCACCAAGCCGATCGGGCCGCACTACGAGGAGGCCGAGGCGAACCGGCTGGCCGCCGAGCGAGGTTGGCGGGTGGCGCCCGGGCCGGAGGGCCAGTGGCGCCGGGTGGTGCCCTCGCCTCGGCCCTATTCGATCGTGGAGGCGCCGGTGATCCGCCGGCTGGCCGAGGCCGGGACGATCGTGATCGGCTGCGGCGGCGGCGGGGTGCCGGTGATCGAGGAGGGCCCCCGGCTCGTGGGGGTGGAGGCCGTGGTCGACAAGGACCTGGCGTCCTCGATCCTGGCCCGGGGCGTGGAGGCCGAAGTGCTGCTGATCGCCACCGACGTCGACGGGATCTATCAGGGGTTCGGCACCCTCGAGCAGCGCCTGATCGACCGCATGACGCCCGAGGACGCCCTCAGCGGCGTGGAGGATGGCACCTTCCCCCCGGGGTCGATGGGCCCGAAGGTGGAGGCCGCGGCGTCGTTCGTGCAGGCCGGCGGGGAGCGAGCCGTCATCTGCGCGCTCGACGACGCGCCCGAGGCCCTCCAGGGCCGGGCCGGCACCACGATCGCCGCCGCCCGGTAGGCTCCGGCGGCGATGCGGCTGCGGGTCATGGTGTGGAACGTGCACGGCTTCCGGGCCGGCACCAAGCCGATCGCCGCGGCCGTGACCGACGCCGGGCCCGACCTCGTGCTGCTCAACGAGACCCGCTACCTGAGCGTCCACCTCCGGCGGTTCGCCCGCCACGCCGGCCTCGAGGGCGCCTCCGGCACCGGCCTGTGGCGGCCGATCCCCAACGCCGTGCTGGCCCGGCGGCCCTGGCGGCTGGTCGATGCCGGGAAGACCGTATTCCGGCGCACCCGCCGGACGATCCGGCGGGGGATCCTCCTGACCGTCGTCGGCCGGGCCGGGACCAGGGCCACGGCCGGTGCCGTGCACCTGGGGCTCTCCGGCGAGGAGCGGGTCGAGCATGCCCGCGAGGTGACCGACCTGCTGGCCGGGCGAGAGCCGATGATCCTCGGCGGCGACCTCAACGAGGGACGGAACGAGCCGGCCGCCGGCTGGATCGCGGAGCGGTACTGGGACGCCGGCCGCCACACCGGCCCGACGTTCCCCTCGTGGGAGCCTCGGGCCAGGATCGACTACCTGTTCGTGTCAGAGGGAATGCGGGTCGAGCGGGCCTGGGTCGGTGGCGCCCGGTTCGCGGAGCTCTCCGATCACCTTCCCGTGCTGGCCGACCTCGAGCTCGAGCGCTGACGGCTACCGGGCGCCGTGGGCCGCGCCCACGGCCTCGGCGAACTCGTGGGTGCGCTCGAAGATCAGCTCGGCGTCGTGGTCCAGCGTGGCCACGTGGTACGAGCTCGGGAGCGGCACGACTTCGGCGCGCTGGGAGCCGACGCGCTTCAACAGCCACCGGACCGTCCCCCTCGGGACCACGTGGTCCTCGGTCGACTCGAACACCAGGAGCGGCTGCCGAACCCCAGGGATGTCCCGGCTCAACGTCCGCAGCGCCGAGGCGAGGTCGAGCGCGGCCCGCACCGGGATCCGCTCGGCCGACAGTTCGTCCTCGCCCGGCTTGCGGATGTCGTTCCCGACCCCCGACACCGGTGGGATGGCCTTCCAGTACCGCCGGTCCCGGAGGTACGGGTTGATCACGGCGATCCCCTTCACCGTGTCGGAGTGGCGGGCGGCCAGGTGGAAGCCGATGGCACTGCCGAACGACAGCGCCACGATGACGACCGCCCGGACCCGGACCTCGAGCTCGCGAAGGGCCCGTTCGGCCTCGGCGACCCACTCACGCCACCGGTGGCGGCCGAGGTCTCGCCACTCCCTCCCGTGACCCGGATACAGCGGGCAGGAGACGGCGTGCCCTCGGGCGGCCAGCCACGAACCGAGGCGGCGTAGCGAAGCGGGGTTTCCGGTGAACCCGTGCAGCAGCAGGATCCCAACGGGGCCACCGTCGAAGGAGAACGGCTCGCAGCCGGGCCGGATGTCAGTCACCGAGCATAGCCTCGAGGCGAGCGATCACCGCGTCGGGGTCGAACGGCTTGGGGAAGAAGTTCTCCCGGCCGACCAGCCCGATGACCTCGGGTGCCACCTCGGGCTTGCCCGTGATGATGACCACCGGGGTGCGCTTCGTCTCCTCGGTGGAGCGCAGCTGGGCGAGCATCCGCTCTCCGCCCACGTCCGGCATCATCAGGTCGAGGACCACCGCGTCCGGCTTGTGGAGGTCGAGCATCAGGAGGCCCTCCAGGCCGTCCTTGGCCTCGACGACCTCGAAACCGTTCATGTCGAGGGTGACCCGCACGAGCTGGCGGACGGATTCGTCGTCCTCGACGAGCAGGACCTTCTTCTTCACGGGCGCGTCCTCCGGCTCAGCGGCGGCGTGAGGGGTTCCGGAATACCTGGATGACCACGTAGAGGGCGAACACGCCTGCCAGGGCGGTCAGGCCGCCCACGAGGACGATGAAGGACCATTCCAGGAGCCCCAGCGCCAGCACTTGCCCTCCTCGTGTTCCGTGGTGCCCTCCGGCCGAGTCTAATAGGGTAGGAGACGACCCGGCCAGGCGGAGGGCCGATGTTCTACTGGATGATGAAGCACGTCCTGCTGGGGCCCGTGATCCGGCTGACCTACCGGCCTCGGGCCCGGGGAGTCGCCAACATCCCGCGGACCGGCGGCTTCATCCTGGCCGCGAACCACATCTCGTTCGTTGACAGCCTGTTCATGCCGCTGGCCTGTCCTCGGCCGGTGGTGTTCCTGGGCAAGGCCGAGTACTTCGACAAGCCCCTGACATCATGGTTCTTCCGGGGGGCGAACGTCATCCCCGTCCGCCGGGAGGGCGGCGTGGCCGGCGAGGCCGCCATCCAGGCGGGGATCGCCGCGCTCAGGCAGGGGCACGCCGTGGGCATCTATCCCGAGGGCACCCGGAGCCCCGACGGCCGCCTGTACCGCGGGAAGACCGGCGTGGCCAGGATGGCGCTGGAGGCCCGCGTGCCGGTGATCCCCGTGTCGATCCGGGGCACCCGGGACGTCATGCCGCTCGATGCGAAGGTCCCGCGGCTGTCGGGGAGGGTCGTGGTTGAGTTCGGCAAGCCGCTGTCGTTCGAGCGCTACTACGATCGTGCGCGTGACCGGTTCGTCCTCCGGTCGGTCACCGACGAGATCATGTACGAGATCATGATGCTCTCCGGCCAGGAGTACGTCGACGAGTACGCCTCGTCCGTCAAGGCCCGGATCGCGGAGCCGGCCCCCCGGGTCCCGGAGCCCGCGGCTCGTTCCGGCTAGGCCTCCCAACCCCG
>DASQWG010000131.1:0-3734 GCA_035640375.1 Actinomycetota bacterium | reverse complement strand
AAGAACGCGGCCTCCACACCCTCCATGGTATCCGACGGCATCCACCGCTCCCGTGTGGAAACATGCGGCGGACCATGGACCGAACGGATCCGCGCGAACAGACCTGGCTGACCGGCTTCGGCGCGGCACTCACCGCGGGCGGGGTCGCCGGTGTGCTGGAGGTCGTGCTGGCCACGTCGCTGGCCGCGCTGGTGTTCTCGGGCGAGCTGGCGGTCCACCGGCCGGCAGGGATCGGCCTGGCGCTGCTCGGCGGGGCCGTGGTGATGCTTGGGATCGCGGCGTTCTCCACCCTGCCGTTCTCGGTGGGGTCGGTGCAGGACACCACGGCCACGATCCTCGCGCTAGCGGCGGCGCGGATCGCCGCGGACGTGCCCGGCGACGAGGCGTTCCTGACGGTCGTCCTGGCCGTGGCGGTGACGACCGTGGCGGCCGGGCTGTTCTTCTTCGTGCTGGGCTCGCTCCGGCTCGGCGAGCTCGTGCGATACATCCCGTATCCGGTGATCGGCGGGTTCCTGGCCGGCACCGGATGGCTGCTGGCGAAAGGCGCGGTCGGCGTGCTGACCGACGTACCGGTGGCGCTCGACACCGTGGATGAGGTCGCCGGCGAGTGGTCGAAGTGGCTGCCCGGCCTGGCCTTCGCCGTCACGGTCCTGGTGGTGACGAGGAGGCGGCCGCACCCGGCGGTGATCCCGGCAGTGTCGCTCGGCGCGATCGCATTGTTCTACGCGGTGGCGTTCATCTCGGGGCAGGGCGTGGAGGGGGCACGTGACGGGGGCTGGCTGATCGGACCGTTCCCCGGCGGCGATCTGTGGCGACCGTGGACCCTGGACGCGGTCGGCACCGCGGACTGGGCCGCGGTCCTGTCCCAGGCCGCCGGGATCGGGACGGTCCTCGTGGTCGGCGTCCTGACGCTGCTCCTGAACGTCACCGGGATCGAGCTCGTGACGGAGCGGGACGTCGACCTGAATCGGGAGCTGCGAGCCACCGGCGCCGCGAACGTAGTGGCGGGGATCGGTGGCGGCCTGATCGGGTTCCACGCGCTCAGCCTGACCACGCTGGCCCACAGGGCCGGGGCACGGACCCGGCTGCCGGGCGTCATCGGGGCGACCATCTGCGTGGTGACGCTGGTGTTCGGCGCGGGCATGCTGTCGCTGTTCCCGAAGCCGGTCCTCGGCGGGCTGCTGCTGTACCTCGGCCTGGGGTTCCTGCTCGACTGGGTGGTCCTGACCTGGAGGCGTCTCCCACGCGTCGACTACGCGCTGGTGGTGGTCATCCTGGTGGTGATCGCCGCGTTCGGCTTCCTGATCGGCGTCGGCGTGGGGATGGTGATCGCGCTGGTCATGTTCGTGGTCGAGTACAGCCGTGGTGACGTGGTGAGCCGGGCCATCTCGGGCGCCGCGTACCGGAGCAACGTCGACCGCGATCCCGGCCACCTGGCGATCCTTCGCGAACACGGTGAGCGGATCCAGGTGTTCGAGCTGCGGGGCTACCTGTTCTTCGGAACGGCCAGCTCGCTGCTGGACCGGATCAAGGTGCGGCTCGGCGAGACGGGGCGCGATGACGTTCGCTTCGTGGTGCTGGACTTCCGCCGCGTGAGCGGGATGGACAGTTCGGCTGTCCTGGTGTTCACCAAGGCCGAGCAGATGACCTCGGCGAGGGGGATCACGCTGGTGTTGACCGGGCTGGACGAGAAGCGCCGGCGCCAGCTCGAACGAGGCGGGTTCGTCGAGAACGAGGAGGGCGGCGTGGCGTTTATGCCGGACCTCGATCGCGGGGTCCAGTGGTGCGAGGACCGCCTCCTCGAGGAGGCCGGCGCCCCGCCCACGGAGGCGCCGCCGCCGCTGGAGGACCAGCTCCGGGCGGCGCTGGGCTCGGTCGATCCGGCCTGGGTGCTCCCCTACCTCGAGTCGGTCGAGGTCGATGCCGGCGAGACCGTGATGCGCCAAGACGAACCGTCGGACGGACTGTACTTCCTGGAGTCGGGCCGCCTGACGGTCCAGCTCGAGACGCCCGAGGGTGGCCGGATGCGGCTCCGGACGGTGGGCCCGGGGACGGTGGTCGGCGAGGTCACGCTGTACCTCGGGACGCCCCGCACCGCCTCGGTGGTGGCCGAGGTGCCCAGCCGGCTCCACCGGCTGTCGGCCAACGCGTTGGCGAGGATGGAACGCGGCGATCCGACGATCGCGGCCGCGGTCCACCGCATGTTCGCCAGGTTGCTCGCCGAGCGCCTCACCGACACGCTGAACGAGGTCGAGGCCCTCCTCGACTAGTGGGTGGGTGGCGGACGGCGGAGGTCGTCTTCGAACCGTTCGCGGTCGCGGCGGTCCATGCGGTGCAGCAGCAGGTCGACGGCCGCCCACAGCGTCTTCGAGAACGGATAGAACAGCACGATCGACGCCGCGGTGACGCCGAGGCTCACGACGAGCATCGGAACCACCGGGATGTCCGGCGCGGTCATCGCGGTCCACGCGATCAGGATCGCCAGGAACAGCGTGCCGGCGACGCCGTAGTTCAACGCCATAGCGCCGAGAAACGCCCCCTCCTCCTGGCCGAGGGGCAGCCCGCATTGCGGGCAGGCCTCGGCCATCCGAAACCACTGGGTGAAAAGCCGACCTTCCCCGCACCACGGGCATCGGCGGGTGAGACCACGCCAGAGCGCCGTGAACGCAGTGGGCGGTCGATCCGGCGGCGGCCCGCCCGTCACTCCCAGATGCGAGCCTCGGTCGGGGTGACCCGGATCGGCTCGGAGTACAGCTCGGCGAACTTCGCCGGCGTCCAGCTGTACCCCTCCATCTCCTCTCGGTACTTCGACACGTACTCGGGGACCTGATCGGCAGGCGGCCCGTCCCTGAGGAGTTCTGCGGTGCCGTCGAAGGTGACGACATCGCCACCGGTCTCGGTTCCGCGCAGGTGCAGGGAGACCTTCGGGTTCGCCGTGATGTTCTCGAGCTTCGGCATGCCCGGACGGCTGTAGATCAGGAACGTGCCGTCCTCCCACAGGAACCACACCGGAGTCGACTGCGGCTGGCCGTCGGCTCTGACCGTGGTCAGCCAGATGATGATGTCGGAGCGCAGACGCTCCTCGGCAGCGGCGTGGGCCGAGTCGCTGGAATCGAGGACCACGGCGTCACCTTACCCGGCCGGGAGACGCAGCGGCCCCGCAGATCGGTCAGGAGACGGTGAGGGTCCCCTCCATTCCGCCCTCGCGGTGGCCCGGGATCGCGCAAAAGAAGGTGTACGTGCCAGCCTCGAGCTCGATCTCGCCGGTCGCGGGCTGGGCGCCGCTGAAGACCTGTACGACCGTCTCGGCACCGTCGTCGACCTCGACCGTAAACGTGTGGGGCCCGCCCTCCGAGGTCATGGTGACGCTGATCGTTCCCGCTTCCGTCTCGAGCTCGGACGGCTCGAAGTCCAGGGAGTTGGTCCCCGCAACCACGATGTCAGCTGCCGGGGCCTCCGTCTGCTCAGCCTCGGGCTCGGCCGACTCGCCGTTCCCTCCGCCACAGGCGGCCAGAACCAGTACGACGGAGACCGCCATGGCCGAGATTCGCCTCCGTTCCGGCATGCGGCATCCCCTTCGATTCGTCAGTCCAGCCCACCTTACTGCCTCGCTGGATGAGGACGACCGGCGCGAACCCCCGGCGTTGTGGACGCGGGCTACAGGTACCGGGCGATGGCCATGGCTACCACGGCAACGGCCAGCAGGACCAGACTGACCCGGCCGACGAGGACGG
>DASQWG010000130.1:0-6315 GCA_035640375.1 Actinomycetota bacterium | reverse complement strand
GCCGGGGCTCCGGCTGCGCCGACTTCGGTTGCGTCTTGGGCTGCGCCTTCGGCTGGGGCTTGGGCTGCCGCTTCGCTTCTCGGCTGACCTGCGCGGGAGTACGACGAGCAGGCTCGGCCCCCCCGACGGGCGTGCCCATGTCCGCGGCCTCCCGGACCCGGGCCTCCTCGGCGATCTTGAGGTACGACTCCAGGCGATCGAGCGCGATGCCGGGACGAACCGAAGGGGAGGCGATCAACAGCGCCGCATACCAGCCCCGGCGAGCCACCACCCAAAGCTCGTCGCCGACGTTGAAGAACCCTCGCTGGGGGTCCCCGACCGCCGAGAGGCGGTCCCACACGTCCTTGGCCCTGTTCTCGCCGCCGTCGGGATGTGCCCCCAGGGCGAGCCCATCGCCGGACACGATCAGGCAGGCCCGAACGCCCTCCAGGCCCGCCGCCATGCGGGATGCCAGTGCACCGAAATCCATACGCCCTTCCGTCGCCGCTTATCGAGGTTGTCGGCGCTCCCGGAAGGGCCCTTGAGGACTTAGAGGCCGGCCTCCTCCCTGAGGCGGAGGAACTCGTCGTAGGTCTCGGCGAAGGCGTGGCGTCCCGTGTTCGGATCGATGACCACGAAGTAGAGGAAGTCGGCGTCGGCGGGGTTCAGGGCCGCCTCGAGGGCGGCCAGCCCGGGACTGGCGATCGGGGTGGGGGGAAGGCCGGGGTGCAGGTAGGTGTTGTAGGGGCTCTCGAACTCGTAGTCCTCGAACGTCAGCTCGCGGTTCTCCTCCGGCAGGGCGTATTGCACGCTGGCGTCGATCTGCAGGGGCATCCCCTCGGCCAGGCGGTTGTGGATCACCGCGGAGATCTTGGCGCGGTCCTCCGGGACCCGAGCCTCCCGCTCGATCAGCGAGGCCACGATGACCGTCTCGTAATGGCTCAACCCGAGGTTCTCGGTCCGGCTCCAGTCGAGCGTGGAGGCCTCGGTCTCGAACTGTGCGAGGAGCCGGTCGATCACGGCTTCCTCGTCGAGCCCCTCGGTCCCGAACTCGTAGGTCTTCGGGAACAAGAAGCCCTCCAGGGTCTCGGTCCCCTCGGGGAGGTATGGGTCGAGGGCATACCGACCGCTCGTGGCGGCGCGTTCGAACCGTCCGGCGTCAAGCCGCAGCTGCTCCCCCACCGTGGCGGCGATCTCGGGAAGCTCCAGGCCCTCGGGCACGGTGAGCGAAACGGTCTCCACGATGGGTCCCGCCTCGAGGACCTCGAAGACCCGGCCGATCGGCATGTTGGTCGTCAGCTCGTAGGCGCCCGCCTGAATCTCGGACCCGTACCCGCGGAGCTGGGCGGAGATCCGGAACGCCAGCGCCGACCGGATCACGCCGCGGCCTTCCAGCAGCTCGCCGACATCGGACGCGGTGGACCCCTCGGTGATCTCCAGAGCGACCGGACGGCTCGGGCCGGAGGCTCCCACGGCGTAGCGGTACAAGCCGAACGCCGCGGCGGCCAGCACGACCACAACCAGGAGCACGATCAACGCTCCCCGGCCGGCCCTTCCCCGGGTGGCGCGGTGCGCTCCCCGACCAGCCATCAGGAGGGGAAGGATAGCAACCGGCTCAGGTCGCCCGGGCCCCGGCCAGCCAGGCCTCCAGGATCACCCCGGCGGCCGTGGCGTCGACCATGGCCCGGCGGCGGGGGCCCCGGCCCCCGGCCTCTTGGAGCCGGCGCTCCGCCTCGACCGTGCTGAGCCGTTCGTCCTGGAGGTGGACGGGGGTCTCCGGCAGGAGCTGACGGAGGCCCTCCGCGAAGGCCTCGGCCTGCCGGGCGGCCGCCCCCCGCTCGCCCGAGAGCCCCACCGGGTGTCCCACCACGATCTCGACGACGCCGGACTCCCGCACCAGGGCGGCGACGGCCTTCAGGTCCTCGACGCCTCCGGCCACCCGGATCGTGCCGTGCGGCAGAGCCATGGTGCGCTCGGCGTCCGTGAGGGCGATGCCGATGCGGGCCTCGCCGAGGTCGAGGGCCAGGACCGGGCCCGTGGGCTCAGCCACCGACCAGCTCGGCCAGCCGGGCCGGGACGCCCTCCAGCGCTGCCGGCAGCGCGCCGGGGTTGCCCCCGCCCCCGAAAGCCAGGTGCGGCTTCCCGCCGGCGCGCCCACCCACGGCCTCGGCCGCGCGATCGATCAGCAGTGGCGCCGCCACCCCCCGATCGATCAGGGGCTTCGTCACGGCCGCCACCAGCGTGGCCTTGCTGCCGTCGGCGGTCCCCAGGACCGCCGCCCCGTGGCCGTCCCGTTCCATCCGGTCTCGGAGCTTGATGGCCAGCTCACGGAGGGCCCCGGGATCCTCTCCAGGGAGCTCGGCCAGGACCAGCCGGACCCCGGCCACGTCACGGGCCCCCGCCACCAGCTCCTCCACCCGTCCGGCCCGCTCCTCCGCCCGGACCCGGCCGAGGGCGGCCTCCAGCTCCTTGATCCGAGCGGCGGCCCGGCGGGCTCGATCGGGGGCCTGGCGGGGATCGCCGGCACCGAGCGCCTCGGCGACCTCCTCGAGGAGCCGGCGCTCCAGGTGCACGTGCTCGAGGGCGTCGGGGCCGACCAGGGCCTCGATCCGCCGCAGCCCCGACCCGATGCTCCCCTCCGACTGGATCAGGGCCAGCTGGACCTGGCCGGTGTGCGGCACGTGGGTCCCGCCGCACAGCTCGATCGAGTAGTCCCCCACTTCGACCACCCGCACCAGGTCGCCGTACCGCTCCCCGAACAGGGCCAGGGCGCCCTGGCTCCGGGCGTACTCGAACGTGGTCTCGTACGCGCGGACCGGAGCGTCCTCGCCGAGCCGCGAGTTCACCGTGGACTCGATCCGTTCGAGATCGTCGCGATCCAGCCCCTCGAAATGGGTGAAGTCGAACCGGAGCCGCCCCGGCGCCACCAGCGAACCGGCCTGCCGGGCGTGTTCGCCGAGGAGGTGGCGGAGGGTCCAGTGGAGCACGTGGGTCCCGGTGTGGGAACGCATCGCGGCGGCCCGGCGCTCGGCGTCGACCACGGCCTCGGCCTCCTGGTCCGCCCGGATCTCGCCGCGGGTTACCCGGCCGCGGTGGACGATCGCCTCCCCGGGCCCCGCCACCGTGTCCTCCACCCGGAACTCGCCGGACGGCGTCCTGACGACGCCGGTGTCGCCGACCTGACCTCCGCCTTCCGCATAGAACGGGGTGCGGTCCAGCAGCACCTCGACCTCATCGCCCTCGCCGGCGGACTCGATGCGCTGGCCCCCTCGGACCAGCCCCGCCACCCGTCCCTCGGCCGCGAGATGCTCGTAGCCGAAGAACTCGGTCCGGCCGGCCTCGCGAGCCGCCTCGACCAGGGCGCGTTCGTCCCGGCCGCCCTTCGCCGCGGCCCGGGCGCGATCGCGCTGCTCGCCCATGAGCCGCTCGAACGCGTCGATGTCGACCTCCAGGCCCTGCTCCTGGGCCAGCTCGGCCGTGAGCTCGACGGGGAAACCGTACGTGTCGTGGTACAGGAAGGCCGCCCGGCCGGGGAACGATCGGCTGCCCTCAGCCCTCAGCCGTTCGACCTCCTCGCCGAACAGGACCATGCCCTGGCGGAGCGTGGCCCCGAAATGCTCCTCCTCGCTGGCGGCGACCTGGAGCACGAAGGCCTTCCGCTCCACCAGCTCGGGCCATGCGTCCCCGAGCACCTCGACGGTGCGCTCGATCAGCCGGCCCATCACCGGAGCCTCCACGCCGAGCCGGCGGGCGTGCAGCACGACCCGGCGGAGCATCCGGCGCAGAACGTATCCGCGTCCCTCGTTGGAGGGCACGACACCGTCGGCGATCAAGAACGTGGCGGCCCGCCCGTGCTCGGTCAGGATCCGCAGGGCCAGGTCGTCGCGGTCGTCCCGTCCGTACGTGGCCCCGGTGGCTGACTGCGCGCCCTCGAGGATCGGCGCGAGCAGGTCGGTCTCGAAGATCGAGGGGACGCCCTGGAGCGTCACGGCCACCCGCTCCAGCCCCGATCCAGTGTCGACGCCCTTCGAGGCCAGCTCCCCCACGATGTTGAAGTCGTCGTCCCGCTCGAACTGCATGAACACGAGGTTCCACATCTCCAGGAACCGCTCCTCGGACGCGTCGGGGCCACCCTCCGGCCCGTACGCGGGCCCCCGGTCGATGAAGATCTCCGAGCACGGCCCGCACGGTCCCGCCACCCCCATCGACCAGAAGTTGTCGAACTTCCCCCGCTCCTCCAGCGGCACTTCGTCCAGGGGGCGGTCCCGGCGGACGATGCGATCGGATGGGAGGTACTCGAGCCACGCCTTGGCGGCATCATCGTCCTCCACGTACACGGTGGCCCACAGCCGATCGGGATCCACCCCGTACCGCTCCGTGACCAGCTCCCAGGCCAGGGCGATGGCTCCCTCCTTGAAGTAGTCGCCGAACGAGAAGTTGCCGAGCATCTCGAAAAACGTCATGTGCCTGATCGTCCGGCCGACGTTCTCGATGTCGGTGGTGCGGAACGACTTCTGCACGCTGGTTGCTCGCGGGTACGGAGGCTCCTGCTGACCCAGGAAGTAGGGCTTGAACTGGACCATCCCGGCCGTGGTCAGTAGGAGCGAGGGATCGTTCGGGATCAGCGAGGAGGAGGGCACCACCGTGTGCCCCCGTTCCTCGAAATAGGACAAGAAGCCCGCACGGATCTCGCCGCCTCGCATCGTGGCCAGTGTAGCCGCGGTCCATCAAGCGAGGGGCCGGACCCCCCGATACCACCAGCAGAGATACCGGAGATGGACACGGACGCCACCCACGGTCCGGGGCCGGCGGGAGCCGGCGCGCCCGGCATGCTCGAGGCCCTCCTGGGGCGCTCGAGCGACGCCGTTCTGGTGACCGACCATCACGGCAGGGTCGCCCTCATCAATCCGCCGGCCGAACGGCTCTTCGGCTACGAGGTCGGAGGGCTCGCGGGGCAACCCGTCCAGCAGCTCTTCCCCGACGGTCTACCGGCGCCGGACCTGGGGAGCCCCGACGGGGGCGCCGAACGCCGGCTGCGCGAGGCCGAGCTCACGGTTCGCGGACGGCATCGAGACGGATCGGAGATCCCGCTCCACGCCAGCGTCACCTACCCGAACGACACTCGCGAGTACGCCTCGGTGGTGTTCCTGCGGCGGGCCGACGAGCCGGTCACGGCGACGCGGCCGACCCGAGACCCGACGCCCCCCGAGGCGGGTCCCCTCCAGGACCCCCTCACCGGGCTGCCGGGAGTCGTGCTGTTCATGGATCGCCTCAGCGTGGCCCTGGCCGGCTCGGCTCGGAAATCTTCCCTGGTCGCCGTGCTGCTCCTCGACATCGACCGGTTCCGACTGGTCAACGACAGCTACGGCAGGGACATCGGGGACAAGGTGCTGATCGGGGTGGCCGAGCGTCTCTTCGGTGTGCTCCGGCCGGGCGATAGCCTGGCCAGGGTGAGCGAGGACGAGTTCGCCATCCTGTGCGACGACATCGCCAAGGCCGAGGGCGCCGCCACGATCGCCGCTCGGGCCCACGCCGCGGTATCGGAGCCGTTCTCGTTCGACGGGGAGACCGTCACGGTGACCTCGAGCCTGGGGTTCGCGGTGGCCTCGGGGCAGCTGAACTCGCCGGAATCGCTGTTCCGACGGGCCGAGGAGGCCCTGGACCGGGCCAAGGACCGTGGCCCCGGCAACCTCCAGTCGTACGACCCGTCGAAGGCAGCGCCGACCGAAGCGGCCGAGCCGAAGGAGGAGCCGGGGGCCGAGGAGCCGCGGGTCGAGGAGCCCCCGCCTCCCGAGCCGGTGGCCGCCATGGCCGTCGTCGAGCCCGCCCTTCAGACCTCGGCCGAGGCCGACCCGGTCCCCGGTCAGGCACCCGACCCCTCCGCGGCCCCGGCTCCGTCGGGCCAAAACCGTCTCGCCGGAGCCCTGCAGCGCGGGGAGTTCCGGCTGGCCTACCAGCCCATCGTCCGGCTGCAGACCGGCGGCATCGCCGGAGTGGAGGCCCTCCTGCGGTTGCAGGATCCGGAGCGGGGCCTGCTCGGCCCCGGCGAGTTCATGTCCGAGGCCGAGGAAACCGGCCTGATCCACGACATCGGGGCGTGGGTGCTGCGCGAGGTGGTCGCCGAGGCCGAGCGGCTCCAGGCTGCCCACCCGGACGGCGGCCCGCTCATGTTGTCGATCAACCTCTCGGCGCGGCAGTTCGAGTCGCCGGACTTCGTGGGCGTGGTTCAGGGGATCCTGGCCGGGTCAAGGATCGATCCCGGGACGCTGTACCTGGAGATCGGCGAGAGCAGCGTGATGGAGGACGCCGATGCGGCCGCGGCGGTGCTGGCCGAGC
>DASQWG010000129.1:0-2143 GCA_035640375.1 Actinomycetota bacterium | reverse complement strand
CCGCCAGGACGACGATGGCAGCCTTCGGCATGTCGACCTACCTCCCTTCATGAGAACTTCCCCGCGGCTTCCGGAACAACACACCGCGTCAAAATGCAGGGACTGTGTCATCGGGATGACACATTTCGTTGTCACCCCCCGACGAGGACCTCCTCCGCGAACGCCGCACGCTCTCCTGTTCCAGTGGCGGCAGGGCGACCCGTTCTTGTCCGCGACCCGAGGCGAGTCCCAAGCACGCATGCGGCGGAGCGCCGCGAGCGTCCCGTGCACGTAACCGAGATAGGTCACCTCGGTCACCCTGCGGATCTCCCCCGCGGGGGTCTCGTGGACCGGGGAGAAGACGCTCGTCATCGCGTTGTTGATCCACACGTCGATCGGCCCGAGCTCGTCCTCGACGCGTCGGGCGGCCTCGTCGACCGCCGCGGCGTCGGCGACGTCGAGGGGGAGGACCAGAGCCTCGCCTCCTGCCGCCTCAACCTCCTTGGCCGCGGCCTGGAGGCCCTCGGTGCCTCGCGCGATCAGCCCGAGCGAGGCCCCACGGCGTGCCAGGGCTCTCACCACGGCGCGCCCCACGCCCGCCGAGGCGCCGGTGACAACGATCACGCGTCCGTTCACGTCGCCCGCTCCCGCCAACCTCAGGCCGCCAGCTCCACGACGCGTTCGCGGGCGCGGCCCAGCTTCCCGGGGCGGCGTTCGGTCCGAGCCCGCAACGAGCGGTGGTCCAACCAGGCAAACGCCGCTCCGGCCGCCACGCATAGACGAGGTGGTGCCAGGCATCGATCGCGATCTCCTCCGCGCCCACTCGGTCACCGGCGGGGTGACCCGCAGCTTCGGCAGCATGAACAAGGCCCCACCCCAGACCGCGGCGAAATGGACCGCCGTGGCGGCGGGACCCGCAGGCCGAGGAGGGAGAGCAGCCCGCGCGGCGCCCCCCAGGCGGTGCCGTAGGCGAGGTGCACCAGGGTGGAGAGCTGCTCCTCCTTCCCCTCCTCCGGTTCGATGGGGAGGACCTTCCCCGCGGCCTCGGCCGGCGTCATGCTCGGATCACGCCCACGAGCCTTCTGCTCGATCGTGCTCGAGATCGTCATGGCGGCCGTCCCGACCGCCCCGGCGAAGAGTCCCTTGCCCATCGCTGAAGCGATGTCCCCGATCCGCATGGCCCACCTCCGTCGTATGCCTACCCGTTCGCCACCGGAACCCGCCCCGGGTTGCTACAGAACCTTGTCGATCTCCTCGCGCAGGAGGTCCTCGGTGATGATCCCCGGCCACTCGAACGCGACCTCTCCCGCGCTGTCGTAGACCACGGTGACCGGCTGGCCCACGTACCCGAGCCGGTCCCTGATCTCCCCGTCGGGGTCGAACACGCTCGGGTAAGGCCAATCGTGGATCAGGATGAACGTCCGGGCCGAGCCCCGGCTATCGAGGATGTCCACTCCGACGAACTGGACGCGGCCCTCGAACTCCCGGGCCACCTTGGCGAGCTCGGGGGCCTCGACCTGGCAAGGCGGACACCACGAACCCCAGATGTTCACCACCACCGGCCTTCCCCGCAGCTCCCGGAGGAGCGCCTGGAACTCCTCGGGGCCGAACTCCGGCAGGTGCAGCCTTCCCTCGGGGAGCAGCGATCTCGTCTCGCCCCTCCGGTCCGGCGGCGCGGCGCTCTGGGTCGGGCCGCAGGCCAGGAGAAGGACGAGCACGCTTGAGAGGAAGAAGGCTCTCACGACACCCTCCGGTAGATCTCCGTGTCCGGGAAGAACGCCGCCCAGCTGAACCAGAAGTGGTCCACGGCTGGGAGGGCCCGGAGCCTCTGGCCCCGGAGCGGCCCTTCCACCGCACGTCCGAAGACGTCCCACCGGCTCCCGGTCTCGGTGTCGACGAACCCTCCGCTCGTGGCCTCGAAGTGGAGCAGGAGGTCGCCGGACCGAGGCTCGTACGCCGTGGCCGACCCCACGTCCCTGGAGGCGGCGATCTCCGGCTGGTCCAGGGCCGAGGCGGTCCCCTGCTTCCAGAACACCACCACATCCCTGGAGCCAACCTGCGTTTGCGCGACCGAGAACCCCTCGACCGCGAACCGGTGGATCTCGTCGTAGGGGAAGGCCATCGGGATCCCGCCCGCGCTCACGCCCAGGACCCGCGCGGTCGG
>DASQWG010000128.1:0-5108 GCA_035640375.1 Actinomycetota bacterium | reverse complement strand
GTCGACTTCGGCGGAACCGGAGCTCCGGCCGGGCCGCCGCCGGCAGCCGGCCAGCCTCCCCCGAGCCCGCCCCCGGCTCCGCCCGGGAGTCCGCCGCCGGCCGGTTAGCGACCGGAGGTGCCGTCCGGGTCGCTCCTGGGTAGGCTCTGGCTGAGGAGGTAACCACCATGCTGGAGCGATTCACCTGGATCAAGCAGTCGGGGTTCCGCTGGTCCGGCGACGGGATGACCGTCTACATCGACCCGTGGGATGTGCCCGAGGACTTCGAGCCCGCGGACGTGGTGTTCATCACCCACGCCCACGATGACCACTACTCGCGCGACGACCTGGCCAGGGTCGGGAAGGATGACACCGTGTTCGTGGCCCCGCGCGACGTCGCCTCGGAGCTCTCGGGCGACGTGACCGCGGTGGGCCCCGGCGACACCGTCGACGTGCGGGGCATCAAGGGGCAGGCCGTCCCCGCGTACAACATCCGTCCCGAGCGTCTCCAGATGCACCCCAAGGAGAACGACTGGGTGGGATACGTCCTGGAGCTCGACGGGAACGTCTACTACCACGCCGGCGACACCGATCACCTGCCCGAGCTCGAGGCGATCCGGTCTGACGTGGCCTTCGTGCCGATCGGTGGGAAGTTCTGCTGCGGCGTGGACGAGGCCGTCGGACTGGTGAAGGCGATGACCCCGGACCTGGCCGTGCCGATGCACTACGGGTTCAACGAGGGCGTCGGAGTGGCCCGCGACGGGGAGCGGTTCCGAGAGGATGCCGATCCGGTGAAGGTCGAGGTGCTCACCCCGGTCGTGCCCTTCAACTTCGAGTGAAGCGCCGGTCCGAGGTGCTGAAGCTGGCGGCCATCCTGGTCGCCTCCGGCCTGCTGGTGGGGGCCCTGGTGGCCGCGGTCTCGGTGGGTACCGCCGCGCCGTTCTGTCCCTCGGGACGGTCGGGGGGCGAGTGCCAGGCCCTGGTGGCCACCCTGGCTCGGCGGGCCGGGGTGGTGGCTGGAGCCGCCACCGTGCTCATGGTGCTGATCGCCGCGGGGTTGGTCCGGATGCTGTCCCAGGACGACCGCCAGCGGGCGGAGCGAGCGATGGAGGCCTACCGGGCCCGGGAACAGGAGGGTTGACCATGGCACGTGGGTACCAGGGCGAGCTGTACATCCTGGCGTTCGACCATCGGGGGTCGTTCCAGAAGAAGATGCTCGGCATCCAGGGAGCACCGACCCCCGAGGAGTCCGAGCGGATCTCCGATGCGAAGTCGGTGATCTTCGAGGGCTTCCTCCTGGCGCTGGAGGAAGGAGCGCCCCGCAGCGCGGCCGGCATGCTGGTCGACGAGCAGTTCGGCGCCGACCTGGCCCGCCGTGGCAAGAAGGAGGGCGTCCTCTTGGCCATGCCGGTCGAGAAGAGCGGTCAGGACGAGTTCGACTTCGAGTACGGCGAGGACTTCGGCGCGCACATCGAGGAGTTCGACCCGTCGTTCTCCAAGGTCCTGGTCCGGTACAACCCCGAAGGTGACGGGGACATGAACGCCCGACAGTCCGCGCGGCTCCGGCGGCTGTCGGAGTGGCTGCACGAGCGCGATCGGAAGTTCCTGTTCGAGCTGCTGGTGGCGGCGGAGCCGGCGCAGCTCGAAGCCGTGGGCAGCGACGAGGACCGGTACGACAAGGAGCTCCGGCCTGGGCTGATGCTGCGCGCGATCCAGGAGCTCCACGACGCCGGCATCGAGCCCGACATCTGGAAGATCGAGGGGCTGGACCGCCGCGAGGAGTGTCAGGCGGTGGCGGAACTGGCGCGCTCCAACGGCAGGGACGGCGTGGCCTGCGTGGTCCTCGGCCGGGGCGCCGACGAGGCCGCGGTGGAGCACTGGCTCCGACAAGGGGCGGGGGTGCCCGGCTACGTCGGGTTCGCCATCGGCCGGACGATCTGGTGGGACGCCCTGAAGGCGTACCTCGATGACTTGACCAGCCGGGAGGACGCCGCCGCGACGATCTCGGCGAATTATCGCCGGATGATCGAGGTGTACCGGGGCGGTTGACGCGTTGGCCCGGCGGCGGGCCCACCGAGTAGGATTCGCCCGCGAGACGTGACCTGAGAGGAGGCTGAGGATGGCCGTCATCAAGACGATCGATCTCGTGGGTGTCTCGGGCGAGTCCTGGCGTGACGCCGCGTCCCAGGCGCTGGCCGACGCCTCGAAGACCCTCCGCGGGATCCAGGGGATGGACGTGCTCGAGACGTCCGCGGTCGTCGCGAACAACGAGATCACCGAGTACCACACCCACGTCCGGATCAAGTTCCGGATCGAGCGGTAGCCGGGCGCGGGGCCGGGCGGGGCCCGGGCTAGACTGGGCCGATGCCGGCCACGATCCTGGTGGGCACCCAGTGGGGTGACGAGGGGAAGGGGAAGGCCACCGACCTCCTGGGCGACCGGATGGACCTGGTGGTCCGGTACCAGGGAGGGAACAACGCCGGCCACACGGTCCGCGCCGGCGGTCACACCCTGAAGCTCCACCTCGTGCCGTCGGCGATCCTCTCGCCCGGGGTCACCCCGGTCGTCGCCGACGGCGTCGTGGTGGACCCCGGGGTCCTCCTGGAGGAGATGGACGAGCTCGAGGCTCGAGGGATCGATACCTCGCGCCTGCTGGTCTCGGCGAACGCGCACCTGATCATGCCGTACCACCTCGAGCTGGACCGGGTCACCGAGCGGTACCTCGGCCGGAACCGGCTGGGTACCACCAAGCGGGGGATCGGCCCGGCGTACGCGGACAAGGCCGCCCGGATCGGCCTCCGGGTCCAGGACCTGACCGACGAGAAGATCTTCCGCGAGAAGCTCGAGGTCGTCCTGAAGGAGAAGAACGCCATCCTGTCGCGGGTGTACAACCGCCTGCCGCTCGATGCCGAGAACATCGTCCGCGACTACCTCGCGTTCGGGGAGCGGCTGGCGCCGCATATCGCCGACACCTCGGCGGTGCTGTACCGGGCGCTGCGCGATGGAAAGCGGGTACTCCTCGAGGGTGCGCAGGGCACGCTCCTCGAACTCGACCACGGCACGTATCCGTTCGTGACCTCCTCGAACCCGGTCGCCGGTGGGGCGCTGGTGGGGGCCGGCCTTGGCCCCAAGGAGGTCGATCGGGTCGTCGGGGTGACCAAGGCCTACGTGACCCGGGTGGGTTCGGGACCGTTCCCCACCGAGGACCGGGGCCAGGCGGGGGCGCGGATGCAGGAGCGAGGACAGGAGGTGGGGACCACGACCGGCCGTCTGCGCCGGTGCGGCTGGTTCGACGCGGTGCTGCTGCGGTACGCGGCCCGCGTGAACGGTCTGACCGAGCTGTTCCTGACCAAGCTCGACGTCCTCTCGGGCCTCCCATCGGTGAAGGTATGTCTGGCTTACCGGTACGACGGCGAGGTCTACGAGGACGTCCCGCCGCACCAGTCGATCGTCCACCGGGCCGAGCCGGTGTACGAGGAACTGGAGGGCTGGCCCGAGGAGCTCTCCGAGACACGGGACTTCGACGAGTTGCCGCCGGCGGCCCGGAAGTACGTGGAACGCCTGGCGGACCTCGGCGGGGTGCCGGTCAGCACCGTATCGGTCGGCCCGTCCCGGGAGCAGACCGTGGAGGTGGGCCTCTAGCGTGCGGGTCCTGGTCGTCGGCGGGGGCGGGCGGGAGCACGTCCTGGCCTCGGCGCTGGCCCGGGATCCGTCCGTCGACCAGGTCCTGGCGGCGCCGGGGAACGCCGGGATCGACGAGGTCGCTCGGTGCGTGCCGGTCGAGGCAACCGACATCGAGGGGATCGTGGACCTGGTCGAGGCCGATTCGATCGGGCTCACGGTGGTTGGTCCCGAGGCCCCTTTGGTGGCCGGGCTCGTGGATGCCCTGGAGGAGCGGGGACACCGGGCGTTCGGCCCCACGGCGGCCGGCGCCCGCATCGAGGGGTCGAAGGCGTGGGCCAAGGAGCTCCTGCTTCGCCACGGGATCCCCACGGGACGGGCGGAGATCACCGACGACGTGACCAGGGCGGTCATGCTCCTTGACACCTTCGAGCCGCCCTGGGTGATCAAGGCCGATGGGCTCGCGGCAGGGAAGGGCGTCGTGGTCACCGCCGACCGCCGGGAGGCCGTGGCTGCCCTCGAGTCGATGCTGGTCGACCGGGCGTTCGGCTCGGCCGGTGACCGCATCCTGATCGAGGAGCACCTCGAGGGCCGCGAGGTCTCCGTGCTCGCGCTGACCGACGGTCGGGCTGTGCTCCCGCTGGAGCCGGCCCGCGACCACAAGCGGGCCTTCGACGGGGACCGGGGACCGAACACCGGCGGGATGGGCGCGTTCTCGCCGGTTCCCGAGGTCGACGAGGCAACGCGTCGGCGGATCGCCGCGGACATCCTCGAGCCGACCGTCGAAGTCATGACCGCCGCGGGCGTCACGTACCGGGGGGTCCTCTACGCCGGGCTGATCCTGACCGGGGAGGGCCCCAAGGTCCTCGAGTTCAATGCCCGGTTCGGCGACCCCGAGGCCCAGGCCGTGCTGCCCCGGCTGGAAGCGGACCTGGTCGGCCTCCTGATGGCCTGCGTCGAGGGGCGGCTCGGCGAGACCAAGATCACCTGGTCGCCGGAGGCCTGCGTGACGGTCGTCCTCGCTTCCGGTGGCTACCCCGGCGAGTACCGGACCGGCGCCCCCATCGAGGGGCTCGAAGAGGCCGGAAAGTCCGACAGGGTGGCGGTCTTCCACGCCGGGACGGCCAGGCGGGACGGTAGAGTGGTGACCGCAGGTGGACGAGTGCTGGCCGTGAGCGCGCTGGGGGCAGACCTCGCCGAGGCACGGGCGCACGCGTACGGCGCGGCCTCCCTGATCTCGTTCGAGGGGCTCCACCGACGTGATGACATCGCCCTGGAGGCGGCCGGTGGCTGACCCCCTGGTCGGCATCCTGGTCGGCTCGGCTTCCGACCTGCCGGTGCTCCAGCAGGCCACGGCGATCCTGGAGCGCCTCGACATCCCCCACGAGATCCACGTGATGTCGGCGCACCGGACCCCCGATCTCGTCGACGAGTACGCCCGCACCGCCGAGGAGAGAGGGCTGGTGGCGGTGATCTGCGGGGCCGGCCGGGCCGCCCACCTGGCGGGG